>JASLMQ010000530.1 GCA_030746455.1 Candidatus Latescibacterota bacterium | reverse complement strand
CCATCGGAACGGAACACCTGCACAAATCCCGCTCAAACAATCCGGGAATCAACCAGCCAAATAGCCCGCCACTCCACAGTCAGCTGGCTGTATATCGCAGTAGGGACCTACGCTTTGATCGAAATGACTGTCGGGTTCTTCACCCCCCTGAGCGAACCGACCATCCAACTATACGTTCAGAGAATCAATGTGGCCGGCATACTCTTCCCACTTGGCATCGGACTGCTAAAGCAAATCTCGCTATGCAGAAGATTGGCTGTCATTGTGAACTGGCTGGTTCTGGGTCTTTCTGTCACCGTGCTGCTCCTACTCGCACTTGGCGAGATTGCGAATGTAGGCGAAGTCAGTTTGACTCTGCCAACAAAGCCACTCGGCGGAGATCAGATTGCGAAGATGATCGGAGGCCTGGTGATCTGCGTCCCTTTATTCATCTGGCAGCTTCGGGTTCTCATGTCCACAGAGGTCAAAGAACTCACTAGGCCTACGATTGACCAAGACAAGGAGTAGGCGAAAGGCGCGAAAAGACGAACTCGAGGCGTGAGGAGGGGGCACTACGCCACGTACAATCTCACACAAGCAAGCTGGAGTGCCTGTGACGTTGCCCCACGGGACGAACGACAGGACTCCCATCTGGAAGGGAGAGACGGATGGGCGCATTGCAGGCAGGAATGGCAAAGACGGTCATCACGCCGCCGGTGGGAACGCAGCTTGCGGGATACGCCGGACGCACCGACCCATCGACGGGCGTGTTCGATGACCTCTACGCGAAGGCACTGGTGTTGGACGATGGTGAGAATCGACTCGCCCTGGTCGTGTGCGATCTGATCGGGTTCGGGCGCGAGATGGTGGCCGAGATCCGCGAGGCGGTGACGGAGCAGACGGGGATCCCTGCCGAGCATACGATGATCACGTGCACGCACACGCACTGCGGACCCAACATAAGGGATGCCGGTACCGAATACGTGACCGGGCTCAAGTCGTACATCGCGGGAGCGGCCTCCGCTGCTGCGGACCGCCTCGTGCCGGCGAAGATCGGCGTCGGCGTGGGGAAGTGCTACATGGCGAGCAATCGACGCCATCCGGACTCGCCGTCCGGTGTCTACAACCTCTACCGGTACCCGGAAGGCACGATGGACCCGACGGTGATGGTCCTTCGGGCGGAGGATCTCGATGGCAACATCCTTGGTGCCGTCACCAACTACGCGGCCCATCCCGTCGGATGGGGTCACAGGGAGCTGATGATCTCCCGCGACTTCCCCGGCTTTGCCCTCTCCGTGCTCGAGAAGGCCTGGGGGCCCGAGGCCGTGGCCGTGTTTCTCCAGGGATGCTGCGGCAACCTGAACCTGAACTGGAAATGGGACCGGCCCGACCTGTCGCCAATGCCGCGGCGTGACTTTCCCGAGGAGGTGGAGCCAAGGCTCCGTGAGCTGAGACGGCTGGGCCATATGCTGGGCGGGGAATCGCTGAACGTCGCCGAGAGCATCATGGATTTGACCGTTGAGGCGTCGTTGTCGGGCAAGCGCCGTGATGTGGTGCTGCCGGTGCGGGGTGATCTGCCCGAGAAGATGGCGGAGCGCGTGGAGGCGATCAGGGAGAAGCTGGCCGCGGGAGAGACGCCGGACAGGCGCACGGCCTATCACGACATCGCCGAGGGGAAGACGACGATCACGACCGAGGTCCAGGTCCTCCGGATCGGGGAGCACTACGTGGTGGGACTTCCGAGCGAGGTGTTCGTCGAGTACCAGATGGAGGTGCGGGAGCGTGTCGATGCACCGTTCACCTTCGTGAGCGAGCTGGCCAATGACACCATCTCATATGTGCCGACTCCGGCCGCGTACGAGGAGGGGGGATACGAGGAGCGAAGCACCTTCCTGGCACCCGAGGCCGGGGG
>JASLMQ010000529.1 GCA_030746455.1 Candidatus Latescibacterota bacterium | reverse complement strand
AGCATATTCGCGGTTTGCGATCGCCTCGCGGGCCTCGCTGGCGGTCTCACGCATGAACGCCTTCTCGCCCGGAGTGTATGCAGGCAGCTCCGCCAACTTGGGCGTCGACGGGTCCGCCATGAGGTCCTCAACTATCTCTATAATGTCCATCATATGCGCGATTTCCCGGTCCGTGATTCGTCCAGTCTCGTAGGACACGATTTCCAGACGCGGAGACGGCACCTTGAAGGCCAGGAGCCCGAACGGATCCAGGGAAATCGGCAAAGCCGTCATCCCCCCTTCGCTCACTCGCTCGCCTGTTACCACATCAAAGACCGGCCCACCCGACTCGAGTGAGATGGAGCCCTTCACACGCCAGTAGCCCGGGTTGGCCACGTAGAACCATGAGGTGTCGGCCACACTCAGCTTCCGTATCGCCAGATTGGCTTCCAGCCCGGTCTTCAGGACGACCTCGAACCGCCTGTAGGGGAGGCGCGTGTAGGGCACCATCACCTCGCGAAGCACCTGCTCGTTGCCCAGGTTCAGCGACAGATCCGTGTATCCGTTGAAGACGATCTCAGGATCCGTGGTGATGATCGCCTGCAAGAGGGCCTCTCTGGCGTGGTAGCCTGCAGGCTGGATATGGACCCGGGTGCGGTAGGAATCGATGATCCAATCCGATTCCACCAGGTTGCACGCGGCCCTCCGTCCCACGTGGCCGGGTGCGACCTGATAGCACTCGTCCCAGCTCGATCGACAGATGACCGACCGGCGCGGCAGGTCTCGGAACCCCGAGAGTACCGCATCGTGCTCCTTCGCCATCCAGTGATATGGGTTCTGGGAGGGAAACTCACGCCACTGCTCACGCCACGAGATCGTCGGACGGTTGATTACCACATTGGGAATCTCGCCGATCAGATCCAGGTCGATGGCGAAGTCCCGCATCACGTCCGCCATATCCCGTCCCGAATCCAGCAGGTACCGGTAGAAGGGCTCCGTTTCCTCGAAGAAGAAGTGGAACAACTCGAAGCGGCCCCCACCCTCGTTGAGCACCGACACCGACCGGGCGATGAAGTCACGCAGCTTCCGGCAGCGCCAGTCCAGGAACTGCCGCCGAAGGACGGGATCCTCCTCGAGTGCTCGTGCCCGCCTCGCGAAGCGGACCGGGTCGAGCGGATCGACCCCCAGATCGACGCCGGTCTCCGTCTCGAAGCTGGCAAAGGTGATGTAGTCGTAGCTGTAGACGATCGGGCGCTCCCAGTCCTCGGGCTTCCGCCCCACGCCGTAGGCCGGAAACCAGTAGTTGAACGGATGCCACGACGGGCCTGAGAAGCTACTCACTCCCCGAAAGTGCGCCAGATGCCCGAAAGTCCGGACGATATCCCTGAGAATGCGCTGATACCCCACCTCGAACTGCGAGTGCTGCCAGTTCCCGGGCTGCGTGAGGATTCGTCCGTAGCGTTGGCGTCCCTGCCGATCCACCATCCAGTAGGTATCGGACCCCTTTGCCACCTGGGCATTGTTGGCCCACGTCCTGAAATGGCCCGGGTTGCTGTACTCCACCCCCGCGATGATGTCGATGCCGTTGAGGTCCAGCACGTGGGCGAGCATACTCCGCATGCAGTTCGGAATCCTCGGAGACCTCGTGTTGGGATCGACCGGCACGAAGGGCGTGTTGATCGGGGTGTACTGGATGCAGCCCATCAGGTGGACGTTCTGTCCCGAGAATAGCAGGTATCGAGCGTAATTCTCACACGCCTCCTTCATGAAGAACAGGTCACGGAGGAGCCGCCTGACCAGTGACAGGGCTTCGGCCTCGTCTTCGGTCCTCTGCTGTGCCTGCAGCCCGTCGATGCCGAAGCACATCCCCACCCCGGAGTTGGGAGTGCATCGCTCCGAGTGGATGCCGTAGGCCCGCCGGTTACCTGCTCCCACCGACGGAAGCTCACCCGTGATGTGGTAGATTCTGAGAGAACGTGCGGCCGCCGGCCATCCGCTTCGCTGGTTGACGATATCCACCGAGTGCGGACCCGAATCGGCCGCGTGGATCCATCGCAGCTTCTGTATCGTCCCGCTGGTGTGGAACTTCCCACCGGTCTCCACGCCTACACCCGTCTGGCTGTTACTCCAGACGTGCTCGACCTTGGTTGAGATCGACACGGACATCACGCGGTTAGCGTTATCGGGGTACTCCAGCTCCATCAGGTAGAGATCCCCCGGGTGGCGAAACTGCAGTCGGTAGCTGAAAGAAGATCCTCGCTTGTCTCCTGTGACTTCACGATAGGTCAGGCCGTCCCGGCGCAGGATCTTCGGCGACGTCACAGCCTTCGCCGGATCTCTTGCACGCGCCACGAGACTCTCGATCCAGGGATGTGAGCCCTCCGGATCCGTGAAGTCGATCACGTCCTCGAGCTCCAGGTCCAGACCTTCGGTGTAGTGGGTACCAGCGACCGATTCGGGATCCAGCTTGCGCAGAACGACAAAGCGCTCACGCGGCCGCTCGTCAATCAACGTTCCGTCCCTCCCCACCAGCCGAAAAGCGATTGTGTATACTCC
>JASLMQ010000528.1 GCA_030746455.1 Candidatus Latescibacterota bacterium | reverse complement strand
AATAACCGTGGATGTAGTGCCCGCCGGCGGGGAACCAGATGTAGTCGACGAGGAAGGAGCATCCCACGGCGAACAGATAGCCCACGATGAGGCCGTAGCAGCAGGGGCGAACGCGCCGGTAGAGCAGGATACCGCCGAACTGGAGGACCATCAGCTTGGCCAGCCAGACGAGGAAGATGTCAAGGGCGTAGAGACGGACGTAGCCGCTGAACATCAGGAAGAGTCCAAGGGGATGCAGGGGCCACCACGTGAAGCGGGATTGCAGGAAGGTGAGCAACCCCGATGCCGCGCCGCCGAGGGCCCACACAGAGACCTTTGCGGGATCGGTGACGGTGCGTTGGGAGGTCTCGGTGACCACCGTGGCGATACCGTTGTACATGCCGACGGGCGCCCCGACAAGCGACCAGGTGCGGAAGGTGGTACCGCCGTGTTCGTAGCAGATCCAGATGGTGTAGATGGCGGCGGAGAGGAGGGCGAGCAGAACGGATCCGAATACGAGGGCGGCGACGGGTCTGCTGGGGCCGATGAGGCGCTCGAGATGGGGCAGAATCAGGGGCAGCCGCCAGCCCGGCAGCAGACGAGAGTTGATGACGCGCATGGTGACCAGGGTGGATTCGGTCATGCTGTTCGAGCCCACCCAGATCTTCGGAATCGAGGTGCCCCAGTTGGGGTACATGTAGGCGAACCCGCTGGCGGCAAGGTACTTCATCACGGCGAGGATGCTGGCCCAGAGCAAGACCATCCAGGCGAGCGCCATCAGGAGGCTGTAGCCTGCCGCGGTCAGCCAGAAGACCATGAAGATGCCGCCGCCGAGGACGGCACCGGCCGCCATTCTGGGGGAGAGGATGACGGTTTCTTCATCTTCCTGGCGCGGGGGATGGAGCACCTGCAATGCGACCCGCTTGAGATGGCCTCTTGCCGCCCAGAGGGCGTAGATGACCAGGCCGATCATCACACCGTGTCCGAAGAGTCCGAGGATCTCGCCCGTCTTCGCCTCCTGGCCGGTGAGGCCGATAGAGACCCCGACCCGGTTCATCCAGTACCGCGACACGAGGCCCACGACCCAGAGAAACCAGATGCTGAAGAGGATGTTGAGGTCACACAGGAATGTGAAGCCCACAACCGTGGGCAGAAGGCGGTAGGAGAGCGGGGTCAAGTAGCGTGAGACCGTAGCGCCCCGAGGCCCGGATGGACCGAAGTAGGCATCCCAGATCGAGATCCGTGGGAAGCCAGTGACGAAGTACTCGGTGAGATTCCAAAGAAGAGGAAAGGCGGCTATCGTGAACCCGGCCCAGAACATCCAGCTCCGAACGAACGGGGGCCACCCCCGCTTTCTGTCGAATCCCTCGGTGATATCCAGCGACACCTGGGCCAGTGGATAGACCAGCCGCTCGTGTTGCGACCACTGCTTCTGGAAGATGGCCGTGATTCCCAGGCCGATCGCGGTCATTGCAGCCGCGGCAGAAGCGGCCCAGAACAGGGGCGAGATCCACGCGCCCCAGGGCAGGGATTCGCCATGCCCCAGACCGAGGAAGAATCCCTCGACGACGCCCGTGAAATCGGACGGATACATCCACCACGGCAGGTACTGGAAGATCAGCTCGGCCCACCGGTTCTCCGGACTTGCGTAGTATCGGGGAGCTCCCATCACACCGACCCACTGGGTGATCCAGTTGTAGCCGGCGAAGGTTCCGCCCACCCACAGGATGCAGAGGAGCACGCGGAGCTCGGAGGACGTGAGGGAGTATCGGGGGTGGAAGCGCTTCAGAAGCGTGTTGGCCAGAAGCCAGAACACGAAGGGCAGCAGGACCGTGAGGGGCAGGTTGGACATCGCCATGTGGGCCGACCGTGCCTGGAACTCCAGGTAGGTGGTGGCCACGCAGGCGAGGGAGAGGGTGACTGCTGCCAGGATGACGGCGCTTTTCCGTACGCTTGTCTCAGCGGCGGTCTCGGGTGCGAGAGAGGCGGCGTCGGGATGCGCGGATTCAGCGGGTTGACTCAATGGATCTCACTCCTGGAAAGACAAGCAACGCAACCACAGATGAGCACAGATAGACACGGATTGGAGAGGCGGGTGCAGTCCGACGGTCAAGTAGTAGGCTCGGACTGGGAATAACCATGCTGGTTGGGACGGATTATGTCAAGAATAAAGGCGTCGAGCGGATCGTTTGGCGTGGGGCCAGAGGTGGCGCCTCGACCCACATCCACGCCGATCGCTACTTGCCTTCTTCGTCGAGTCGCACCTGCATCGGGTAGTCGCCGGACGCCAAGGGGAGGTGGATGAGCTCGCGGGTTCGCGCGGACTCGTGGATGGCCATGAGGATCTCTGTTGTGGCTCGGGCGATCTCGCCGGCGTTCCGGTGTCCGGGGCCGCCCTCGACCCAGGCGATGAGCTCGCGTGTCTGCTTGACGAAGCCCTGGGTTGGTGGCTCCTGGAAGGTCTTTGTACCGGACCGATCGATGAGGTCCACGCCGGACTGCGTGGCCTCGAGATTCCCGTCTGTGCCGAGGATCCGGAACTGGAAGCCGTCCTCGGGGACGAGCTCGCCCATTTCGACCATGGCGCGGGTGCCCGTCTTGAAGGCGACGAGGCCCAGACCGGACTCCTCCGCGGGCGACTGCTGGTAGAGCGTGTCCTTCTTGCGCGAGGCCTGCCCCATCACCCAGTCCGCCTCCGGATCTCCGAGCAGATAGCGCATCATGTCGACGATGTGGGTCCCATTATCGATGACGCAGCTCGAGAGGTAGCACCAGACGAGCCGGGGATCGCCGATGGCACCTTCCGCCACGAGCTCCCTTGCTCTTGTGAAGTTGGGGTTCTGACGGTGCCGGTGCGCGATGGCCAGCTTGGTGCCGCTCTCGCGGCACGCATCGATCATTGAGTCGGCTTCCTTGAGGCTGATGCACATGGGCTTCTCGCACATCACGCCCCTGACGCCCGCCTTCGCCGCCGCGATCGTCTGTTCAGCGTGGGCCTTCGGATAGGTGCAAATGCTGACGAAATCGAGGTCCTTCTCGGCCTCGAAGAGGGCCTCGTGCGTTGAGTAGCGACCCGGGATCTCGAGTTCGTCGCACCTCTTTTTGAGGTTCTCGGGGTTGATGTCGCATGCTGCGACGAGCTCCACATTTCCCTGCTCGACATAGGCATTGGCCTGGCGATTCGAGATGCCGCCACACCCGACGAGTGCGGCCCTGTACTGGGTTGGCATGTGCTCTCCTTTGTGGACGCGGACGGTGAGGACGCAACCGGGTTTTTCCTTGTGAGGCCAGGTCGATTTACGGATACTATGGCCTCGGATATCGTACTACACGCAGAAGGCCTAAGCAAGCCGAAAACGGGGCGAATTGGGGGGCGATCAATGGCGTGGGCGCTCTTAGTGGTGGCCGTGGTACTGGAGGTGATCTGGGCGGTGAGTCTCAAGGCAACGCAGGGATACACGCAGCTGCGGCCAACGATCGTCAACGTTGTCGCGCTGGTGTTGAACCTCTATGTGCTGGCCGTGGTGTTCAAACACCTGCCGATGGGCACGGCGTATGCGGTTTGGACGGGACTCGGCGCGGCAGGCATCGTGGTGTTCGGGATTGTCTACTACGGGGAGGCCGCCAGCGCGCCGCGCCTGGCTTGCATCGGGCTGATCGTGGCGGGGGTCGTTGGGCTGAAGGTTGTCTCCGGGGAGTGAGAGGCGAAGAGCGCACCACGAAAGACACGGAAGGCACGAAAGGGAGAGAGGGAGGGAGCGTGCACCGGGGTGCGGGCCGAGGCTGGAGTCTGGATGCCTGGTCCTGAGGACGGATGGAACCTGACAGGCCAGAAGCTCTTGCCACAGAGGGCACCGAGGTCACAGAGGAAAACAAGGAGGGGACCTGGGGACCCAGGCTACGGGCTTAGGACCGAGTTGGGGTACCCTGCCTGGAGGAAGCGAGACCCGTAGAACGGGGATACCACGAAGCGCACGAAGATCACGAAGGGGAAGCTGGGTCCGGAGGCCGGGTAGGCCGATTGCGCCTCAGGACAACCCGGAAGCACTGGGGAATAGGACAGGCAGAACACCTAGGCCAGAGCCAACGAGTCACGATCCACGAGTCACGGAAGTTGCCGGCCTGGGATCAGGGCTTGCCGGTGTTGGGGCCGACGACGGCGATGCGCATGGGTGCGTAGTGGGTTCCGAGCAGGGCCTGGTCGTCGGTCTCGTGGACGATCTTCCAGATCTCGGACATCATGGCCACCATCCGGTCGCGGTGCTCTGGGTCGGCGGCGAGGTTGTTGAGCTCGTGGGGATCGTCCTTGAGGTTGTAGAGCTCGTCATAGTCGAACCCGTTGAACACGAGCTTCCAGTCCCCCTGCCAGAGGATGCGTTGCGTGGTGAGGAATCGTGTGCCGAAGAACTCGGCGTAGCACCTGTCGTAGTTCGAGGCCTGCGACACCGGGTCGGCAAGGAGCGGGGCAAAGGACCTCGAATCGGGCACGCCGATGGGCCTGGCCCCCGTCAGCTCTAGAAGCGTGGGGCACAGATCGACGATGGATACCAGGGCGGCCGTCTCGACGCCAGTGGCGACGCCCGGGCCGGCGACGATGAGGGGGATGTTGTAGGCCTCTTCGAAGGCGCCATAGTTGTGGGCGTCGAGGCCGTGAGCGCCCATATAGCGTCCGTGGTCGGCCATCACAATGACTATGGTGTTGTCAAGCTGGCCGGCATTCTCCAGTTGGTCCAGGAGTTTGCCGAACTGGGCGTCGAGCTCCGTGACGAGGGAATAGTAGACGGCCCTGGCTTCCCTCCAGTTGCGCTCGGGGATGTCCTGCCAGATCTCCTTCTGGCGTCTGTAGAAGGCCGGGCTCCCGGCGAAGTCATCGCCGAAGTTCCCAGGCAGGTCGATGGCATCGATGTCGTAGGATTCGTAGGTTTCCTTCCCGGTGATGACGGGTACGTTGGGTTCGGGAAAGCTGACGAAGCACGCCCACGGATCGTCGTGTGACAGGCAATCCGAGAGGTACTCCTGCGCGAGGCGGGTCGTCGCGGCGAAGCTCCTCTCCTCGGATGGCACATCGGTCACGCCGTAGTGAAGCACGTCGTTGTAGCCTTCCGGCCCCGTCTCGTAGGACGTCAGGCTGTTCTCGTCAACGAGCTGGTCGGTCCCTGCGACTCCGGCTCCGATGGCCCTGAAGGCGGCCGACTCGTCGCAGCCGTTGATTTGCCAGCCGAAGTCTTCGACCTTGTTGGTCCGCTCGATGTGCCACTTGCCGAAGTATCCGGTCCTGTACCCTGCTTCGGTAAGGTGCTGGGCCCAGTGAGGGTACTGGGTCCGCAGGATGCACTGGTCGTCGTCCACACAGTGCTCAACCTGCAAGACACCGTGGTTGTGGGGCAGAAGCCCGGTCATCAGACTCGCTCGGGCAGGAGAGCAGGTGGGCAGGACCGTGTGGGCCCGGCTGAAGCGGACGCCTCGGTCGGCGAGGCGGTCGAAGTTCGGTGTCCGGCAGGCATGGTCGGGGCGGGTGACCTGAGCCTGCATGCCGTCGGGCAGGAAGATCAGGATGTTCGGACGATCTGGCATGGGTGCTCCTCGAGATACGAACGTGATGGGTTCCCGCTATCGGATTCCGTGAAGATCGTAACTACGAAATACGCGAAAGGCGCGAAAGAAGGCCAGGGGCGGGAGGAGGCTTCGGGGTAGAGCTCGGAAAGGCCCAGCCGGACGAGGGCAACCGAGCTTGATCAGCAGCCCGTGACTGAGCCGGTTTGAATATATCAATCGGACCATCTATGTCAAAAACTTTCGCTGAGACGAGGGTGGATATGGGTAATCGCTACCGTGCAGTCGACCTGGGGAAGCCGTTCCAGAGCTGCTACGTGTCCAGTCCCCTGGTCACGGAGGACGCAGAACGGGGGAGTTGCACGCTCACGTTCACCGAGTGGTCGACCGAGGGCGGCCTGCTGGTACGGGCGGATTTCGAGACCGCCGAGGTGCTGGGGATCTGGGACCTTCCCGGCAGGGGAAGCCCGGAGCTGGGGATCTTCGAAGGGGGAGACGGCCGGATCTACATCCCCGATCTGGGGAGCGGCCATCTTTCGAGATTCGACCCGGCGACAGACGAGCTGACGGACCTGGGTCAGGCGATCACGGGGGGACGGTACGTCCCGTGGGGAGACGGCACAGGGGAGCGTGCGTTCTGCGCGGTGTGGGGCAAGGACGGCAACGTGTACGGCGGATCGGCGGGCACCGGGCGGATCTGGCGCTACCTTGTGGAGCAGGAGCGCTTCGAGGACCTGGGAACGGCAATGGACGATGAGCCGTATGTGTGGTCGATGGCCGTTCTTCCCGACGGCAGGCTGGCCTGCGGCATCGCGCCGCACGTCCATCTCGTGGTCTACGATCCGGAGACGGGTGAGAAGCGGGATGTGTGGCCCGACTCGCTGCCCGGGAAGGAGTGGCTCTACGACATCGCCGTTGGCGGCGATGGGAGGCTCTACGCGACGTGTGTGCCCGGTCCGGAGGTGGCGGTGTTCGACGCGCAGACCCTGGCGTACGAGGGATTCCTGACCTATGACGGAGAGACGGCCGACGACCGTCGGCTGAACTACCTCGAGAGCTGGCGGGGACGGGTCTACGGGATCTCGCGGCCCTCAGGCCACCTGGTCCGCGTGGACGGGCAGGAGGGCATACGCAAGGTGGGGACGTTCGGCCCCCACAAGGCGTGCGACTTCACAGTTGCTCCTGACGATCGATGCGTGGTGCTCCGCTCGCAGGAGCCGGTCTTCCACGTGATCGACCCGGAGACAGGCGAGTGCGAAGAGCGTAGAGTGACCTATGAGGGTCGGGGGGCCCAGCTGCGGGTGGTGAGGCGGGGGCCTGACGCGTGCATCTACCTGACGAGCTATCCCAACCAGATTCTCTCCCGGTGGCGTGAGGAGGATGCGTGTTTCGAGCGCATGGGCCAGATCGCCGATAGCGGGGGCCAACCGCAGGACATCGTGGTTCACGGGCGCAAGCTGTGGATCTTCTCCTACCCGTTCGCGTGGGTTTCGGTGTACGATCCCTCGCGTCCGTGGGAACCCGGTAGAACAGGGGACTGCAACCCCTGGCAGATCCGGTCGCTGGGATTCCAGCAGAACCGTCCACAGCAGGCGGTTGTGGGGCCGGACGGCAAGATCTACGTGACGAGCGGGTCGGAATACGGTGTGCGGGGTGGGGCGATGCTGAGGCTCGACCCGGAGACACAGGAGGTCACTGGAGAGCGGTTCGAGGCCTTCTCGGCGGCTGGGCTTGCGGCAGACGACAGGTACCTTTACGTGGGGCTCTCGATCCGGGACGAGAGCTCACTCCCCCGGCAGTCGGAAAGCGCGAAGATCCTGGTATGGGATGTCGAGAGGGGCGAATGGGCCGGGGAGATCGACCCGGTAACCGGGACGGAGGCCTACCCCGTGTTACTTGTTTCGCGGGAGGGGGACCGGTTGCTGGGTGCGGCAGGGGGCAGGCTGTTCCAGCACCATTTCGCTACCGGAGAGACCCGGCTCAATGAGAGCGATGTTGGGCATGTCCGATGCCTGACCTTGGGCAGCGAGGGCACTGTGTACGGGACAGCGGGTGGCACCGTGTTTCAGTGGGAGTACGCGCAGGAGCGGATCGACGTGGTTGCTGAAACGGCGTTCTCGCACCTGGATGCGTTGGAGATGGGGGCCCAGGGCGACTTCTTCGCTGCGGATGGGACACACCTGATTCGATTGACTCGAGAAGATCAAAACGAGGCGGAACCACAGATGAGCACCGATAGACACTGATGATGATGCTTGCCGAATCGGGGCAACCGGGTAG
>JASLMQ010000527.1 GCA_030746455.1 Candidatus Latescibacterota bacterium | reverse complement strand
GGCGTCGTCGGTCGTCTATGGTCCGTGGTCCAGTTCCGCCGGTCGCATGTCATCCAGAACGAGCTGCACCTGGGTCCGGCCGTTCCAGGTGTTCTCCTCCAGGGCACCGGCCACGTCCACACGGTCTCCGGGAGACAGCTCGTAGATGAGCTCGCCGTGCCGCCACCAGATGGCGTCACAGATTCCCGCGCCCGTATCCAGGGACAGCTTGAGGTGCGCCCCGCTTCCCACGGCGTAGCTTCGCTCGATCCTGCAGTCCGAAACCATGAACCGCGGCGTCTCGTTTCCCGAGCCGAACGGTGAGATGGCCGACAGTCTGGAGACCATGTCGAGCGAGACGTCCGAGGGCTGAAGGACCACGTCCAGCTCGAGCCACGGGGTGATGTCCTCATCGGTCAGGGCGCGATCCGCATCCGCTTCCAGCCGCTCTCGGAACGCGTCGAACTGCGCCACCGGGCCGGTGAAGCCCGCCGCATCGGCGTGGCCTCCGTACTCCGTCAGGAGGTCTGCGCATCGGAAGATCGCCTCCACAATGTTGTACCCGCCGGCCGTGCGCGCCGACCCTGTGAAGGTCCCGTCCTTCCGGACCGCCGTGCACGCGGCCGCCGGACGGGAATAGGTCTCCATCAGCCGGCCGGCTATCAGTCCCACCACGCCCAGGTGCCACGCGTCCCCACGAACCACCAGGATGCGGTGGTCCTGAAGCCCCAGTTCCTCGACCTGGGCCTCGGCTTCGGCCACGCCCGTCTTCTGCATCTCCTGCCGGCGCACGTTCAGCTGATTCAGCCTGTCTGCGAGCCGCTCGGCCTCATCGCGGCTCTGGCTGCGGAGCAGGTTCAAGGCCAGATCCGCCGAGGCCAGCCGGCCGGCGCTGTTGATCCGGGGGCCGAGGAAGAACCCGATCGCCGTCGTGTCAACGCGTCGGCCGGACATCCCCGCAACGGACTTGAGCGCCTCGACGCCCGGGCGCCTCGAGCCTTCCAGGACCTGCAGTCCCCGTCGGGTGAGCAATCGGTTCTCCCCCAGCATCGGGGCCATGTCCGCCACCGTACCAAGGGCCACCAAATCGAGCAGCGAATTGAGATACGACCGCCTGCTATCGCCTTCCATCAGCGATTCCGACAGCGCCTGGACGACCTTGAAGGCCACCCCCACGGCAGCGAGTCCCTTGAACGCGTAGTCGCAATCGGGTCGATTGGGGTTGACCACCGCCACGGCGTTGGGCAGACGGTCCTGGGCCTGATGGTGGTCGATCACCACCACATCCACCCCCGCCTCCCGGGCGAGATCGATCGCCTCGAAGGAGGAGACCCCGTTGTCCGCCGTCACGATCAGACTGGCGCCCGCATCGAGGGCCTGCTGCACGCCCTGCGGCTTCATGCCGTAGCCGTCCCTGAAGCGATCCGGCAGGACCGCCCCGGACCTGGCTTCGACCTGATCCAGGAAGTCGAGGATCACCGCCGTGCTCGTCACCCCATCCACATCGTAATCGCCGAAGACCACGATCTGCTCGCCCTTGCGGACAGCGGCCGAGATGCGGTCCACGGCACGGTCCATGTCTCGCATGACGAACGGGTCCTGAAGCAGATCCGGGTCGTCCGCCACGTCTTCCGATTTGAGGGATCGATTGGCCAAAACCACGTCGGCCAGCGAGTCGTAAGGTCCTGTATGTCGCAGCTTCCAGATCGGGTACCTACGCATGGAATCTCTCAATAACGAAGAAAAAGCTAAAGACTTCTCAAGTCCCTGCCGATAACCTGGATAGGGCGTAAACCGCCCTTGCCCCTGCGGTGGGCCGATGCGGACGGCCCCGGACCAGACGCCTCGGAGAAGGACACAACACACACAGCACCAACGTTGGGAATCAGGTCCGAAAATCCAGGGGAGAGAAACACGCGGCGCACTGCCGAAAAGAGGTAGGGAAGCCGACCTCATCGCCAACAGGCTTCACACCAAGCGATCGGTCCTGTCAGGGGGATTGCGAGGTGTAACAGGTGTCCACTGCCGAAGCGTGACACCGCTTGGTCAGGCCCCCCTCTGATGAAGGAGGGAGCAACTTCAGAGGAGGGGGGTCCTTTTCATTGCGATGAGGCCAGCTTCCCGCCTTGGGGAGTGTAACCTCTTAATCTATCGGCATCTACGGCGTGGAACTTAACTCCATCTGGGGGACCCCAAACCCTATGGTTGTCCGAACCGCCCGATCCGCTATATTGTATCTGACCCGCGCACGCAGGGAATTGGTGTGGGAAATCCGGAAGCGGGGCGCTCGAGCCCTGCGGTCGGTACTGAACTCGCCCACCGCCCATCTCGCTCCCGTGCGCATTGCCTCCCACACGTTCCCTTCCCACGAGGGACGACCGATTGCCCAGGATCCTCTTCGCTGACGACGGCCTGACGATTATGAAACTGTCGGGCGCCCTCCTCGACGATCCGGACCTCATCCTCGACACCGCAACGGACGGACGCAGCGCCCTGAACCGGGTCTCCGACCTGGCGGGAAAGTACGACCTGGTGGTCCTGGGACACACGATCCCGGAGATACCGGCGGCCGAGTGCGTGCGCTTCCTCAAGCAGATGTTCCGGCGTCTCCCGGTCCTGATCCTTGGAGAGGTAGACGATCCGGCGCGGTACGACGAGCTCGCGGAGCTCGGCATCAGCCGGGACCGGATCCTCTCACCCAACTCCGACCCCGAGACCTTCGCCACCTGGGTGCGCGAAGCCCTCGCCCGCGCGGCCTCCCAACGCCCACCCGACACCCCCTGAGCCCCAACCCGCCAGACGCCCAGGACCGGATCCATCACCCCGTCATTCGGGTGCCACAGCCCGGGCCTTCCCCCATCCGGAATCTGCTTTTTTCGCGTCTTTCGCGTCTTTCGTAGTTCCCCGCTTCTGACTTTCTACCCGAGCAGCTCATTCACCTTCGCCATCACCTCGAAGGCATCCGCCACGTAGAGCACGTCGGCCTTGCCCTGGGCCCACCCGCAGCCGGGGTCGGTGTTCACGGCACGCCGCTCGTTAACGAACCGCCAGCCCACCACGTGCGGTTCCTCCCCGTGGCAGCAGGTCGCAAGTCCCTTCGGATGCCGGGGTGTCGCCCCCGTCTGACCCACCTGGTTGACATGGCTCAGGCAGGACAGGACCTCCTGGCCTTCCCCCTGTTGGTCCACGAGCGACTTGCTGCTCCCCAGCGAGGCCTGGGTCTTGTCCAGGAAGCCCAGGATCAGCCCCTCCGCCTCTCCGACATGCGCCTCCCCATCCGCTTGCTTCTTTGTCCAGCCGGCGCCCGCTACAAGGAGCAGATCGGCGTCCGGGCGAATCGTCTGCGCCTCGGCGGCAGCGGCCTGAAGTCCCTTCACCTGGGTACGCTGCTCGGGCAGATCGACGGTCACGTCCGTGATCGATGCGGAGCCGGCTTCTCCCGTCCACGGCTCGTACACCCCCGAATCGAGAAGCACGAACCACGGACGCTGCGACCGGGTCAGCGTCGCCGCCATTCGCTGTCTGTAGTACCAGCGCTCGATCTGGATCCCCTCCCCCTCGACCGCGATCCCCGTCACGCGCGTGTCGATGCGGCCCTGGAGTCGCTGAGCCGCCCCCGGCAGCGACCGGCAGAACCGGGAGCTCGCGGGCGCCATCACGAGTGTGGCCTCCGCCGCTGAGACCAGAGCCGTCGCGGCCTCGACGTCGCTCCCATAGCGCGACACACCGAATTCGGGCCCAGTCACCGCCAGAAAGGTCTCGGCTCCGCAGCCGGAAATCGCATCCGCGGCAGCCCGCACCTCCCCGCCGATCAGCCCAACCGCAACCGTCGATCCGGCCAGTGCGCCGGAGACCTCTATCGATGCACCGAGGGCCTCGAGAGCGGCCTTCGGCAGCGTGCCATCATCCTGGGTGTGTGCAAGCAGTAGAATCCGCTCCATAGCTCAATTTCCCCGTCCTGTATGAACTCCAGCTGCTATCCTTTGGACATGCTCCAATGTGCCTTGCCGTCCGCCTTCCTGGCTTCTCTTCGTGCCCTTCGTGACCTTCGTGGTCAAGCTTCCTATCTCTTGATCCAATCCACGATTTCCTGCGCGATCTCCTCCACAGGCGTGTCGCTCACTATGCGCGTCTCCCGGCGCTGCTGGGGCAGCTCGACCTTCGCAAAGGTGGTTCCCTCCGCTCCCACCTGCGCGGGCTGGGCCCTCTGAAGGGCCGGCATGATGGTCCGCATGTTCTGCATGCCCACCTGAGGGTTGTTGGGCGGCTCTGGCAGCTTGCCCGTTGCCCAGGCCAGCATCACGGGCGGCCCGCTGCACGCCGAGGCCTGGTACTGCCCGCCTTCGACCCGTTCCAGGATCTGGAGCGAGCCATCGCCCTCGACGGCCAGCTCGTCCACGGCCAGGAACTGGTCCACGATACCCAGGCGCTCACCCACCATCTGCATCGTGACACCCGCATCCCGGCAGGCCGAGGCGCATCCCCCGAACAGAAGCAGCCGGGACCGATCCAGGCCGTCGATGCCCTCGATCGCCTGACCCAGCGCCTCGGCGATCTCAAACGGCTCCGTGAATCCGCCGGCGGGTCCATCGATCGCCACTAGCTCGAACGGGACTTTCTGGGCGATCGTCATCATCAGCTGCTGCAGCCTCGCCTTCGGCCCTAGGCTCACGAGCCACACCTGGCTGCCCTCGGCGGCTGCCGCCAGGTGCGCGGCCTCGTACAGGGCGTGTCCCGCCCAGGGATCCAGCACCGCCGGCAGCATCATCTCGTTCTTCAGAGCCGGTCCCTGGGGGCCCGTCTCCGGCTCGAGCGTCTGCAACGGATCCGGCACCAGACTCCCACACACGACGATATGAAATCCATCAGCCATTCCCTATCCTCCCAAACGCGGATATCGACTCGGAGTCAGCCGTCTCAACTTCAAGCTGTCTCCAGTGCCTTCCCATCGGTGTCTATCGGTGTTCATCCGTGGTTCCGCCTTGTTTGCTTTCGTGTTAGCCTCGATCCGACGAAATCGGGGGGTGCGAGTGGCGCGAAGCGCCTGGGTACCCAGGTTCCGCCTCGGGCCCAGGCCTGGATCCTTCATGCCTCCCTTTGTGAGCCAACGCCCGGGCCTTCCTCCACCTGGATATGC
>JASLMQ010000526.1 GCA_030746455.1 Candidatus Latescibacterota bacterium | reverse complement strand
GAGCGAGGGGGTTGCTCGGCGTTTTTTATCCTCCTCGACAAACCGCCGCCAGACGGTTACGAGAGGCGGCTCTCTGGACGGGGGTTCGATGAAGGTCAAGGTGCTTTTTTTCGCTTCGTGTCGTGAGGTGATCGGAAACCGTGAGCGAGAGGTGGAGCTGGATCCTGGAAACACCGTCGCGGATCTCGTCCGCCAGCTTTCGTCCCAGCATCCCCGGTTCGGGGAGATGGCCGCTAGCGTGATGGTCTCGGTGAATCAGGACTACGTCGACTCCGGGCGCGAGCTCGTGGATGGAGACGAAATAGCGTTCATTCCTCCGGTAAGCGGCGGAAGCTCGGCATGTAGCGGGATGTAGGTATGCAATCATTGATGGCAATATATTACGTGAAACACGCAATATAGAGATATAACAGGAGCCGTTCCATGGCCGAAGGCGTCTACCGGATTCAGAGCGAACCCATCGCCCCCGGAGATCTGCACGCGTCCGTGCTCGAGGACTCCGACGGAGCGGTGGCCACCTTTGCAGGCGTGGTACGTGACAACTCGAAGGGCCGGGCCACTCAGTACCTCGAATACGACGCCTACGCCGGTATGGCCGAGAAGAAGCTGGCGGAGATCGGCGAGGAGGTCCGAGAACGGTGGGAGGTGGACAAAGTGGCGATCCTTCACCGGGTGGGACGGCTCGAGATCGGGGAGATCAGCGTCCTCATCGCGGTGTCGGCCCCGCATCGGGGTGCGGCGCTGGAGGGGTGTGCATATGCCATCGACCGGCTGAAGGAGGTCGTTCCGATCTGGAAGAAGGAGGTCTGGACGGACGGGGAGGCTTGGATCGAGGGTGATTTCCCCGCGCAAGAGGGGTCGTCTTGATGCGGGGAAGCCCACACCACGAAAGACACCAAAGGCACGCAAGTAAGGAAGGGGAAGGCAGGAGGAGTACTCAGCGGGCCGGGGGGTTGATGTGGCTTGGGAGGCCCTCAACCCAAGAGCGGAACTACGAGAGACGCTAGAAGCGCGAAAAGTGGAGAGGCCGGGCGCGATGGATATTGGGGGCTGGGTTCTGCTGCAGCTGGTCCTGGCCAAGACCACGCCTCTGCTCCTGGCAGGGATCGGCGGCCTGGCCTCGGAGCGAACCGGCGTTATCAACATCGCGCTGGAGGGCATGATGCTGGCGGGGGCTTTCGGGTCGGCCGTCGGCGGGGTGGTTACCGGCTCTGCGTGGGCAGGGATGGCGTGCGGGGCGCTCGCCGGGGGGCTGGTCGGCGCGGTTCACGCGCTGGCGTGCCTCAGGTTGGGGATGGACCATATTGTGAGCGGTACGGCGGTCAACCTGCTGGCCCTCGGGGGTACGGGATTCTTTCTGTTCCGACTGTTCGGGTCGCACGGCACCAGCCCGATTGCGCCGAAGCTACCGATGGTTGATCTGGTGCCCGGGATCGAGGAAGGGCTCGTCGTTCCCCTGACCGTTCCCCTGGCGTTCGCGGTGGCGGGTGTGGCGTGGTTCGTGCTCTTCCGGACCCCCTACGGGCTCTGGATTCGCGCGACGGGAGAGGCGCCAGAAGCGGCACGGTCGGCCGGGATCCGGACGGACCGGGTGCGGGTCATCGGCGTGTTGCTGAGCGGCGTGCTGGCCGGGCTGGCGGGAACCCACCTGGCCCTTGGCGATCTGAGCCAGTTCGTTGAGCGGATGACGGCGGGAAGGGGTTTCATTGCCCTGGCGGCACTGGTGTTCGGGAAGTGGCACCCCCTGGGCGTCCTTGGGGCCTGTCTCTTTTTCGGTTCCGCCGAGGCGGTGGCCGACGGGCTCCAGGGGTGGACGACCGGCATTCCTCCGCAGGTGTTCCTCGCACTTCCCTTCGTTTTGACGATGGTGGTGCTGGCCGGATTCGTGGGCCGGTCACGTCGCTGGGCCGGGGTGAAGAAGAACAAAGGGGGTCCTGAGGGCGCTGGGCGCGCTCGATTGGGACCGGGGAACTACGAAATGCGCGAAAGACGCGAAATGTTACTACGTTGCATAGGCCTTTCGTTTGTGCTGATGCTGTGTGGATCGTGCGACCCGCTGCGCGAGTTATACGGGCGGGACGCGTCGGGCGATTCAGGCTCGTCGTCACCCGAACGGACGGTGGGCTCCAGTGCTGTCGACAGCGCGACATCCGCGCGTTCCGCCGCTCCCACGGGGATCGACGCCGCGGGCGCGGCAGTCGTGTCCCATACATACCGGGTCTTGCGTTCGTACCCCCACGATCGGTCGGCGTGGACCCAGGGACTGGTGTACAAGGATGGGCACCTGCTGGAGAGCACGGGTTTGTATGACCAGTCCAGCCTCCGAAGAACGCGGCTGGAAACCGGTGAGGTGACCGAGTTGAGGGCGCTGCCCGCCGAGTACTTCGGCGAGGGCCTGACGTTGTTTGGCAGCCGAATCATTCAGCTGACGTGGCGGTCCCGTGTTGGGCTGGTGTACGACGCCTCTAGCCTCGAACCACTGGGCACATTCCCCTACTCGACGGAGGGATGGGGGCTCACACACGACGGCGAAAGACTGATCATGAGCGATGGGTCTGCAAGATTGCACTTCCTGGACCCGAAAACCTTCGGACCCATCGGTCATCTGGACGTGAAGGATGACAAGGGACCGGTGATACAGCTGAACGAGCTGGAGTACATCCGGGGTCTGGTCTATGCAAATGTCTGGCAAACCGACCTGATCGTGATGATCTCACCCAAGACCGGGCAGGTTGTCGGAAGCGCCGACCTCGCGGGTCTGTTGACCGGGGCGGACCTGGCGGGAGGCGTGGATGTGCTGAATGGGATTGCGTACGATCCGGAGACGGACCGGCTGTTCGTGACGGGGAAGCTATGGCCCAAGGTGTTCGAGATCGTTCTGGTTCCGCAATCGTGATTGGCGAAGATCGGGTCACCACGAAAGGCACGAAAAACACGAAATCTATAACAGATCTGGATGGGGGTAGACCCGAGCTGTGTCTGGCAGATACAGACAACATGGACTAGACCCTGGAGCTGGTGGAACTGGAAGAAGCGGGTGCTGAGTGCCAAGGGTCCTCCGGCCATCGATAGATCGGGATCGAGCGGGGGCTGAGGGGGTAAGGCGGGGCTGAGAAGGACACGCAAACTGCGGGGGAGAAGACCGTGTCGAAGAAATCCACGCGAGGGGAAGGCTGGGCCTACATCCCGGCCGAGGTTCCCGACATGCCGAGGGAGGCCGCGTCCCTGCCGCCGGAGGAGCAGAAGATCCAGATCGCCCTGGAGAAGCGACGCAAGGGCAAGGTGGTCACCGTGGTGAGCGGCCTGGCTCTGAGCCAGGGCGATATAAAGGACCTCGGGAAGGCCCTGCGGGTCGCGTGCGGGACGGGCGGGACGGTCAAGGAGGACATGATCGAGCTTCAGGGAGATTGCCGAGACCGAGCTCGGGAGTGGCTGGAAAGACAAGGATGGGGACTGAGAGGCGGGAAGCATTGAAGATTGAGAAGTGAAAACTGAGAAATGCAGGGGCAGGCTCCTGGAGGTAGAGCGGGCCCCGGTGTGTGACGGGCTGAGAGGTAGGGGTACCGTAGGCTGGCCTCGGTAGTAGGACAGACCACGAGGGACGAGTTGAGCGGGGGCGGGGATGGTCATTGTAGACAATGTGACCAAGACGTTCAGGGTGAGCAGGCGGCAGAAACGCGAGATGGGGGGAGACTTCACTGGCTCCACCCTCGACGCAGTCCGTGAAGTCAGCTTCACGTGCCAGCCCGGGAGGGTCTTCGCGCTGCTCGGGCCGAACGGTGCGGGAAAGACGACGGCGCTTCGCCTGATCGCCACGATGCTCAAGCCCACGTCGGGTCGCATCGAGGTGGGCGGGTACGATGTGGAGCGGCAGGCGCGGGAGGTGCGGTCTCAGATCGGCTTCCTCACGGGGAGTACCGGGCTCTATGATCGGTTGACGGCGAACGAGATGGTGAAGTATTACGCCGACCTGCATCACGTCGACCGCCAGACCTTCATCAGACGGCGGGATGAGCTCTTCACAACCCTGGACATGAGCGACTTCGCGGGTCGGCGTATCGGGAAGCTGTCGTCGGGCATGCGGCAGAAGGTGTCGATCGTGCGGACGATGATCCACGATCCGGAGGTGCTGGTGTTCGACGAACCCACGGCCGGCCTGGACGTGGTGGCCTCCCGGAACATCATCGACCTCATACGGGATTGCAGGAACCGGGGTAGGACTGTGCTCTTCTCGACGCACCGGATGGGTGAGGTCAGTCAGCTGAGCGACGACCTCGCCATCATCCACAGAGGCCGGCTCTGCTACAACGGAACCTACGAGGCGTTCCAGAGCCAGATGGAGCGGCCCTCGCTGGAGGACGAGTTCATTCGGGTTCTCGAGGAGGCCGAGGAATGAGCACGGTACTCACGATATTCAAGAAGGAGCTTGTGGACATCCTTCGCGATCGACGGACGCTGCTGATGATGGTCGTGATTCCCATGTTGCTCTTCCCGGTGCTGATCACCGTCGTGGTCAAGGTTCAGACCTCGGTGATTAGGAAGGCGCAGAAGAAGGTGGTGAAGACCGGTCTGCTGGCTCACGGAAACGCAGCCGCGTTCAGGGACACGCTGCTGGCCCGGGAGGATCTGGAGGTGGTGGAGACCGTGGAGGCCGACAGCATACAGTTCCTCATCCAGGACGGCCGACTCGAGGCGGCGATCGTGGTCGATTCGGATTTCGACCAGACAGTCGCGGATCTGAAGGTCGGCCGGATCCGGCTTTTCTAC
>JASLMQ010000525.1 GCA_030746455.1 Candidatus Latescibacterota bacterium | reverse complement strand
GAATGCATGGCCTGTCATCACGAGGCGCAGGACATCGCCTGCGGCCATTGCCATCGGGAGACCGCGGCACTCTACACCGGGCAGCTTCAGCCCTGGGGCCTCGAGGGGGAGCCGGACGTGATGTACGAGGGTGAGGTGGAGTGCGAAGGGTGCCACGACCTGTCGGAGGAGATGTCGGTCCCGAAAGTGCAGGAAACGTGCGTGGAGTGTCACGAAGCCGGCTACGATGAGGTGCTGGCGGAGTGGATCAACGAGGTCCAGGACCCTCTGGTGCGTGCCTCGCTCATGGCGGCGGAATTCAGCCAGACCATCGAGGGTCTGCCCCGAGGGAGGCGCGGGAAGACCGAGGCGGAGGCGCTGCTGGCGGCCTCTCGATCTCTGATCGACCTTGTGGAGAAGGGGAAGGGGGTGCACAACTATGCGCTTTCCGTGGATCTCCTCCAGCAGGCCGAGGAGGGGCTCCAGAAGGCCTCAGCGAAGGCGGGAGGCGAGTCGCCGCCACCTTGAGGTACTATCAGGGAGGAGAGGCGGAGCGGATGGAATCCATAGGAGACATAGGGAGGTCCTGAATGGCCTCGAGACGACTTCCGGACATCTTCTACAACTGGATCTCGATGGTCGGAGCCCTGATGGCGATCGCTACCTTCAGCGTGATCGTCCTCCTGCTCCTTATCGACCGGTTCGTCCAGGGGACGACCATCTACCTTGGGCTGCTGACGTTCCTCGTCCTGCCGGTCTTCGTCGTCCTCGGGCTTGTGCTGATCGCGGCCGGCGGGCTTCTGGACCGTCGCAGGCAGGCACGGGGTGAGGTCTCGCATTTCCCGAAGCAGATCGAGATCGACCTGGAGAATCCGAGGCATCGGAACGCTGCGTTGATCTGGGCCGTGGGGACCACCATCTTTCTGTTGGCCTCGGCCGTGGGAACCTACCGGGCTTACCAGGAGACGGAGTCGGTGGCATTCTGTGGCACGCTGTGCCACTCGGTGATGCATCCCGAGCACACCGCATACCAGACCTCCCCGCACGCCCGGGTATCATGTGTGGCGTGCCACATCGGGCCGGGCGCAGACTGGTTCGTGCAATCCAAGCTGAGTGGCCTCTACCAGGTCTACGCAACGACATCGCGCATCTACCCGAAGCCGATCCCCACGCCCATCAAGAACCTGCGGCCGGCCAGAGAGACGTGCGAACAGTGTCACTGGCCCGAGAAGTTCTTCGGGGCTCGGAAGGATGTGAACCCCCACTTCCTTTCGGACGAGGCCAACACCCCGTACCCGATCACGATGCTGATCAATATCGGTGGAGGTAGCGAAGTGACGGGCCGCGTGGAGGGAATCCACTGGCACGTGGCTGGCACCAACAGAATGGAGTACATCGCCGGCGATCCCGACAGGAAGAGCATCGCCTGGGTGCGTATGACAGATGAGAACGGGGAGGTCGTCGAGTACGACAACGTCGAGGACCCGTTGACCGAGGAGGAACGCGCGTCTGCCGAGGTGCGCACCCTGGACTGCATAGACTGCCACAATCGTCCCAGCCACATCTACCGCTCCCCGGTCCGCGCCGTCAACGACGCCATGGCTCGGAGGAGAATCGATCCGACGCTGCCCTACATCAAGCGCGAGGCCGTAACCGTGCTATCCGGCGACTACGCGGACACACCCTCGGCTCTGGACGAGATCCGCGACCGGTTGGTCGGCCTGTACCGCGAGGAGCACCCGGAGGTGCTTGAATTCCGGCCGGAGGCGGTTGATTCGGCCGTTGCCGCCGTGCAGGGGATTTATCAGCGCAACTTCTTCCCGGAAATGCGGGTGCCCTGGCAGCAGTACCCGGACAACATCGGGCACTCCGAATTCGTGGGGTGCTTCCGCTGCCACGGCGACGTGCTTGAAACAGGCGACGGCAGGACGATTACTAAGGACTGCACGGTTTGCCACACCATTCTTGCTCAGGGCCTGGGCGCCCAGATGGGGGATCTGTCATCCGGCGGCGTGGCGTTCAAACATCCGGTGGACATCGAGGGGGCAGAGCACGAAATCCCGTGTACCGAATGCCACGAGGGAGGGGCGGAGCTCTACTAGTCCAGACAGATCGGGACGATAAGCGCGGGGGGGCCGCGAATGGCCTGGTTCGATCTTTGGGCCCCGCCATCGGCCAGGCATTGAGATTGCTCTCTTGATCCCCATTGTGAATCGCGATGTCCTGTGACTGGGATAGACCTAAATAGATGGTTGTAATTAATTGGTTTATCTGTTTCGGATGCGGATGTCATCCACAATTGGTATGACTTCAGTGCCACAGGTGTGGTAGCGGCGACCGCATTCAGACGTTCACCACCGAGGGGAGGTCCGTATGGGGACGACAATCATCCGCATCTTCTGGGTGCTTGGGCTTGCATTGCTTCTGCTGCTGCCACTCACGCTGCTGTTGCAGTGGGGGTTCTGGACACCGGCCAGCGCGCAGGAGACGGAAGCCAAGGCACAGTATATTGGGTCAATGAAGTGTGCGAAGGTCTGCCACAAGACGGCCAAGCAAGGCCAGCAGCTCAAGATCTGGCAGGCCTCGGAGCACGCGAAGGCATTCGAGACGCTGGGCACCCCCGAAGCGAAGAAGATCGCCGCCGAAAAAGGCATCGCTGATCCCCAGACGGCCGAGGCGTGCCTGAAGTGCCACGTGACGGCCGCGGGCGCGTCGGACGATCTGAAGGGTACGAAGTATTCCGACGCCGAAGGGGTGGGGTGCGAGCGTTGCCACGGCCCGGGCAGTCTGTACAAGAAGAGGTCTACTATGAAAGACCGCGCAAAGTCCGTTGCTGCGGGTCTGCTGCTTCCCGATGAGAAGACCTGTCTGGGCTGCCATAACGAGGAGAGCCCCACGTACGAGGCCTTCAATTACGAGGAATTCCAGAAGAAGATCGCACACCCGAAACCAGAGCCGAAGGGCTAGTACCGAGGATGGAGGCCGGGTTGGCCAGGGAGCTTGGAGGACGACGGCCGGCCCGAGAAGCAGTCCAAGGTGGGACACCGAGAATAGGTCCGGCGTCCCCCCTTGGCTTGCCGTCAGCCGCAGGACGGGAAGCTTCGACCTCGCCCGCCCCCCGGTGTTGCAGCTGAGACAGATGTGTCTCAGCGGAGAACGGATTCAGACTCATCTCACACAGCGATTGACATGAGTATCTCATTGGTTATTTTAGCCTTGATTCGACCACGACGATGCGTGCCATACCGGGCCTGAAAACCGCGGCCGCAACAGTGGTGCGATGTGGCACTATCCAATCCGATCGGGAGTCAGCTCGTGTCTGAACATGGACTGA
>JASLMQ010000524.1 GCA_030746455.1 Candidatus Latescibacterota bacterium | reverse complement strand
AGGTTAATTGCAGGGACGGCCCGACTGGGTCGCCTTGGCGCGTCGTCTGGAGCCACTCCCCCGATAGGCATCACAGACACCGCGTCATTCGCGGGTAGGGACGCCCGCAAAATTCGGGAAGTGACGGAAACAAGGAGGTTTCGAAATGCCACTTCGGGTAAATCACAACATCATCGCGCTGAACACCCGGAGGCAGCTCCTGATAAACAACCGGGAGCTTGCCAAGAGGATCGAGCGTCTCTCCTCCGGGTTGCGCATCAACCGAGCGGCCGACGACGCCGCCGGGCTCTCCGTCTCGGAGGGAATGCGTGCAGAGCTGGTCGGCTTTCGGCAAGCCGTGAGAAACGCAGAACACGGCACCAACCTGATTCAGACGGCGGAGGGCGCGCTCAACGAAGTGAGCGACATCCTCATCAGGATGCGCGAGCTCGCGGTCCAGGCTGCCTCGTCGACTCTGAACGACAGCAACCGAACGGCCCTGAATGCCGAGGTCGTCCAGTTGGTTGCCGAGATCGACCGGATCGCAAATGCCACCAGCTACAACAGCACCGCCCTGCTCAACGGGTTCGGCAACACGGTCAGTGAAGACGTCGCCGTGTCCACGGCGCTGGCGTCGGCCACCACCGGCGTGATCGACGTGTCCATCACAGGCGCGGGCTCGGGGACCTACGTCTTCATCGACGACGTGGACACCGACAATCAGATCACTCTGGGCAACGGCATTGCTACTCAGACCATCGACATCGGCCCAGCCCTCGACACCGACGACGGAACCGGCAGCGTGGTGGCCACCGGCAGCAGTATCGTGGCCAACTTCGACCGCCTGGGCATCCAGCTCACGCTCACGGGACAGCGCGACGCCACATCGGCCTATCCCGCCAGCGACGGCTACAGGGACGGTGAGCTGGACGGACTTACCATGGTCGTCGACTCGGGAACCGGCGGCTCCTTCCAGATCGGACCCGACAACCGGTTCGTCGACCGGTTCGAGGTCAGCATCGGCGACATGCGCGCGTCGGGCGTCAAGATGAACCTTAGCGGCGTCTCGGTGAGCACCCTGGAGAGCGCGCGGTCCATCATAACCACGGTCGATCTGGCCATCGACACAGTGGCCCAGCAGCGAGGCGATCTTGGTGCCATCCAGAACCGCATGGGCTTCACTATGCGGTCCCTGGAGAACGCCATCGAGAACCTTCAGGCCTCCGAGTCGTCGATCCGCGACGCCGACGTCGCCGAGGAGGTGTCTGGCTTCACGCGGGCGCAGATCCTGGTGCAGTCCAGCACCGCGCTCCTGGCTCAGGCCAACGCGGTACCGCAGAACGCCCTCACGCTGCTCCAGTAGGCCTGGATCTCGCGGGCTTCGGCAGTCGCTACGCTCGTGCCGACCGAGCAGACGCCGACAGTCCGCAAGCGGCCCGGCGGCCCCCGCCTCCGCCGAGGCTAGACTCACCAGGCGGGTATCCGAAGCTGGTTGTTGTTTCCCGAATAGGCCGCAGATGCTCTGCATCTGCGGCCTCCTCCTTTTGGGCAATATGCCGTCCCGCCGCCTCCCTGTCAACCCTTTCATGGGCCGCGGGTTGTTGCTTGACAAGGCCCACCCTTTGATCTATACTAGCGTGAGATGGAGAGGCGGTTATCCGTAAGCCTCGCAAGGCTTTGTGTCCAATCCACAGTGCCCGGAATCCGGGTGGTTCAGGCGCCGATGAACCGGTACATGCCCCTCGTCATCCTGGTGGTCTTCGGCCAGGCCGTAATCGCCTACCTGCTGGTGGATCGGGTCGCTCACTTCCGGCTCTTCGGACCCACCGAGGAAATCGAAGAGGTGAAGGTCGAGGTGACGATCAGCGACGAGCCCGAGCGCATCTACCGAGATCTCGGCGAGTTCATACTCAACCCGGCGGACACCATGTCCACAGGAGGCCTACTCAGGCTTCTGAAGATGCAGCTCGCGCTGGGCGTCTCACCCCCGGAGATCTACGACCAGATCGCGGCGCGCGAACCCCTGGTCCGTGATGCCATACTCCGCATCATGAGCTCGAAGACCGTGGCAGAGATCGACGACCCCGAGGATCGGGAGTTCATCAAAGACGAGATTGTCTTCGAGGTCGGCCTGCTCCTACCACGAAGCAAGAACGAGGCGCTCATTCACGTCTATTTCACGGAGTTCATCATCCAGTAGACCGGAGCCAGCTACCGCCCGCCCAGCGCGGGGCCTGTCCCCCCCGGGGGGGCGCCGTCACCGTGAACAACCCCGCGAGGTCTTCACACCCAGATCCGCAAGCGCTGTCCTGAAAGACCTGGGTTCCTATGCCAACCCAATCCCCCCAGTTGCGACCTCCTGCCGTTGCTGGCCAGTTCTACCCGGACGACCCCGCCGAACTGAGAGTCCAGGTGGAGGATATGCTTTCGCGCGCGCCAGATGCGGACGTCGCGGGCAAGGTCTGCGGGATCATCGCGCCACACGCCGGATACCCATACTCGGGAGAAACGGCCGCGGCGGCCTATCGGCAGGTGCGGGACGGCCAGTACGACGTCGTGGTGCTGCTCTCCCCGAGTCACAGCGGGTGCGACGTTCCCGTATCGATCTATCCCGGCGACGGCTACGAGACCCCGCTGGGCGTCGCGCCCGCGGATCGAGAGGCGGCCGCCGCCATCGCCAGGGATGACCAGGGCATAGAGCTCTCCTTGTCCGGACACGCGGTTTCAGACTCAGCGGATCCCTTCGGAGGCTTGCGGGGCGAGCACGCTGCGGAAGTTCAGGTGCCCTTCCTCCAGGTCGTTCTGCCCGGTGTACCGATCGTCCCGGTGGTGGTGGCCGATCGGTCACTGGCAACCGCTGAGGGCCTCGCCGACGCCGTGGTCGAGGCCACCCGGGGGAAACGCGCACTCGTGGTGGCCAGTTCGGATCTCTATCACGGTCACAGCTACGACGAATGCCGGAGCACCGATGCCCGCACGCTGGGCTGCATCGAGGACATGGATCCCGAGCGTTTCGTGACCCAGCTGTCGCGGGGAGAGCTCCAGGCCTGCGGCGGCGGCCCCATCGCAGCCTTGATGTGTGTGGCGGGCAAGACCGGGGCCGGTAAGGCCCACGTCCTGTGCTCCACGAACTCGAATGACGTCATCGGCCAGCGTGGAGGATACGTCGTCGGCTACAGCGCGGTCCTGTTCATCGCGCCTGCGGACCGGGGGGCGAGCGAAGAGGGGCTCTCCGAGCACGAGCGCTCCGCCCTGGCTCAGATCGCTCGTGAGGCCGTCAGCCACGCCGTTCGCGGCACCACACCGCCTCGTCCGTCGGTCGATACGCCCGCTCTGGGCGAGGAGCGGGGGGCCTTCGTGACCCTCCAGACCCACGGCACCCTTCGTGGGTGCATTGGCGACATCCACGGGCACGAGCCTCTGGCCCTCACCGTCCAGAATATGGCGTCTGCCGCCGCACTCCGCGATCCCCGTTTCCCGCCCGTCACCGAGTCCGAACTGGACGAGTTGGAGATCGACATCTCCGTATTGGGCCCGATGCAGAGGGCCGAAGCGCCGGCGGAAGTCCAAGTCGGGCGACATGGGGTCTGGATTCGCAGGGAATTCCACCAGGGCGTGCTCCTGCCCCAGGTTCCCGTGGAGCACGGCTGGGAACATGACGAATTCCTCGACCACGCTTGCCTGAAGGCAGGCCTGCCTCCGGAGGCCTGGCAGGAGCCGGAGACAGAGATCTGGATCTTCTCGGCGGACGTGTTCCAGGCCTAAGCACCTGCTGTCCCGGCCGTCCCTCGCACCCCAACCTCCCTGACATCCCGTATGAAGCTTCGAGCCATACTGAGCCAGCAGACCCCCCAGAAGCTCAAGCGCATCACCTCTCAAACGGGTGTGGACCCCGATCCCGCCGGCAACAAGACCATCCTGGTCGACCTCCTGTGTCGCACCCTTGTGACCCCTCGCTCGATCGCCTGCCGCCTTGCCGCGCTGCCCGATGATCATCGGGACTTCGTCACCTCCCTGGCTGCAGAAGGCGGTGAGCTCCTCAAGACCGATGCCGTCGAAGAGCTCTGCCGGGGCCTCGTTCGTCGTTTCAGGGACACGGTTGCGGCGCTCTCCGACGCAGGCATCGTCTTCGAGGATGCTCAGACGCTGGGAAGCGAACATCCGCTGGTCGGGATCCCCGATCCCCTGCTCAAGTCGATCCCGCTGGCGGAGGACCTGCGGGGCCGGCTCCGGCATACCATGAAGTCGATGTCCATTGGGCTGTTGCGAGCCTTCGCGCGGCAGCTGGGCGCGAGTCCGACCGACCCTCGCCGTCCGTTCGTCTCCCGGGCCGTCCGCGATCACCTGCTGGATCCGGAGCACCTCAAGGACCTCGTCTCCGGGATGAGCGAGGAGGAGAGAGGAATCCTGGACTTGATGCTCAAGGAGGGGAACGCCACCCCAACGGCCGTGCGGGACGGGATCGGCGAGCGGGCCGAGCAGAAGCTCGATGAGATGCTGTGGAAGACGCCGCTCCTCTACGCCGTCGACGAGGGGCCCCGAAAGGATGGACCGATCCATCTGTCGACCGACCTGCGGCAGGCCCTGGCCGTCGTGGCCCATCTAAGGGGCGGTCAGCTGGAAAGCCAGCCTGAGGAGATCCTCCAGGAGGACACGGTGTCTCCCGGCCAGACTCGGGAGAACGGGGCCCACTTGGCCCGGGATCTGGCTACCCTACTGGGATTCGTCGCGCAGAAGCGCCCCCGCCTGCTGAAACGGGGAGGGATGGCGAAGGGGAGTATGCGCGATGTCAGACGCTTCTGCCTTGGCGATGATGACCCGGGATACTCCGAATTCCTGATGCTGTTCATCGAGGCCGCGGGCCTGGTCCGCCCCGAGGG
>JASLMQ010000523.1 GCA_030746455.1 Candidatus Latescibacterota bacterium | reverse complement strand
CCCTGGATGCCGAAGATCCGTGATCGGGTCTTCCTGGCCTGCAAAACCACCCGCCGCACGAAGGACGACGCCGCCAGGGAGCTGCGTGAATCCCTTAAGCGCCTCCAGACCGACCGCTTCGACCTCTATCAGCTTCACTCGATCGGGGATACGGAGCAGCTCGACCTCGCCCTGGACTCCGGCGGGGCCATCGAGGCCCTCACCGAGGCCCGCGACGAGGGGCTTACAAAGTATCTGGGCATCACCGGCCACGGCCTCCAGGCCCCCGCGACGCACGCGGAGGCCCTGCGGCGATTCGACTTCGACACGGTCCTGACGCCGATGAATCCCATCCTTCTGGGCAACAAGCACTACAGGCAGGACTGGGAGGACTTGTTGGGGCTCGTACGCGAGAAGGATGTGGGTCTGATGGTGATCAAGGCGGTGGCGCAGGAGCCCTGGGGAAAGCGCGACCGAACCTATACGACGTGGTACAAGCCCTTCGAAACCCAGAAGGCCATCGACCGGAGCGTCCGCTACGTCCTCTTTCAGGAGATCACCGGCTTGGCCTCCACCGGCGACGTAACGCTCCTCCCAAGAGTCATCGATGCGGCCGAGCGATTCACGCCGATGTCCGAGGCCGAGCAAGCCGAAACCATCGAAGCCACCCGCAAACGGAAGCCGATCTTCGAGGCATAGTGCTCCCTATGGCATCACCGTCTGTCACCGTTCTTGGGGCGGGGAATACGGCCTTTTCTGTCGCTGCGAACCTCACCCTCAAGGGCGTGGACATCACCCTCTTCGAGATCTCGGGGTTCGAGGAATCCCTGGATCCGATTCGGCCGTCCGGCGCGATTCTCTTGGAGGGATGCGAGGAACGGGGCCCTGCCCGCATCAAGTGCATCACGACCGACCCCCGAGAGGCGGTCGACGCCTCCGATCTCCTGCTCCTGATCGTGCCGGCCTACGCCCACAAGCCCTTCGCGGAGGTCTTCGCCCCTCTCCTGCGCCCGGGACAGACCGTCGTGCTGATGCCCGGCACCCTGGGCACCCTCGAGTGGGCGCGGATACTGCGTGAGTCGGGGACGGAGGGAATCACCCTCGCCGAGGTTGACACAGCGCCGTACGTTTGCCGAAGGACGGCCCCCGATACCGCGACGATCTGGGGGACGGTCACGAATCTGGGCCTGGGCGTTCTGCCGGCTACCGAGTCCGAGCGCGTCAGGGATCAGCTCGATCCCCTCTTCCCCGGCGTAACCCTCTACCCGGACGTGATGGCGAGCGGCCTCGCGGCAATGAACCCGGTGGTTCACCCCGCGGGGGTGCTGCTCAATGCGGGCCGCGTGGAGTACTCCCACGGGGAGTTCTACTTCTACGAGGAAGGGGTCACGCCCTCCGTTGCCAAGGTCATCATGCAGGTGGATTCCGAGCGACGTGCCGTCGCCGCAGCGCTGGGCTACGACCTGTGTCCAGCCGATGAGGCCTTCCACCGTGCCGGTTTCGGCCCCAAGGGCGACCTGTGGGCAGCCATCAACGGCAGTTACATGCTCACCCGGCTCAGGGCCCCGGGCTCGCTGGATAGCCGTTGGCTCACCGAAGATATCCCTTACGGGCTCGCCGCCTGGAGCTCCGTGGGGGCCCAGTACGATGTCGACACCCCCACGTTGCGCGCGATGGTCGACATAGGCTCCATTGTGATGGGCTTCGATGGGTGGACAGCCGGGCGAGGTGTGAAGGAACTGGGCATCGAAGGGCTGGACCGCGAGGTCCTCAAGGCCTTCCTGCAGAGCGGCGTGAAGACGTAGCAGAAAGAGGCGAATCTGAAGGTGAAGCTCTACAAGATTGGGATGTCAGGCCCCCCCCTCTCCTGTGCCGAATCGGCAGAAACGAGAGCGCGATGCAACCCACGGGCGGACGTTCGGAACGTAGAGATGCCTCACCGGATCGGCGGGCCGGGGCCGATAGACGCCAGAGCCAACAGCCCATCGATTTCGCGGACCGCCGCGAGGCCTCCGACCGCCGTCAGCTCGCGCGCCGGAAGAAGGACCAGTGGGACGGAGTCAAGGTCTTCGAGTGGGAGACCGAGAGACCTGGATTCGACCTGGAGAAGCTGAAGCGCATTTTGCTGATCGCCGTACCCGCTGTGCTCCTGGCCGGGGCCGTTGTCTGTCTCTGTGTCCTCGACCCCGAGGTCACGCCTCCCACGAAGAAGCCCAAGAGGGCAGGACCGATCCGCGCCCCCGTCGTGAAGAGGCCCACGGCACCCAAGGCGGCACAGACAACAGCGAAAGACGACGCCGCGGTTTCGAACCTGAGCCAGGACGTCCTGAACGTCGCCCCCCGGATCTACTACTTCGTGCGGCTCGAGCTGGATAGCGGGGAGTACATCGACAGAAAGAAAGGCTCCGGCCAGGACCTGGCGTTCGTGCGCACCATCGAGATCTCCACGCGCGCCAAGCCGTGGGACAACCTGAGCAGCTCCGACAAGGTCGACCTGCTGCACAGGACGTACAACCTGCTGAAGAAGAAGTACCCCCACGCCACCCGACTGACCAAGCTCGTGTTCGACGACGGCAGGAAGGACCTCGAACTGAGATTCGGAGCGACAACTCCTTCAAACAGGTGATCCGGCAGGCGACGGCGGTACGCGGATCGGCCCCCGGAGGTTCTTCACCCCGGGGGCCTGCTGCTTGGACCTGGATTCTTGGCAGCCTGGGCGGGGCCAGGCTGCCAAACTCTCAAGCTGACGGCGGTGGATCTTCCGCCGTCAGCCGTCGTCAGATTGTCCTAATCTTCAACTCCCTGAACCAGATCTTCCCACCGTGGTCCTGCAGCCCGACGTGGCCTTCCTCTGTCATCTCGCAGTAGGCCCGCTCGAACTTGTTGGCCGTTCCGTCTGGGTTCACACCAGGGGTGGTCCACCGGCTGAGATCCATGTCCACCACCTGCTCATCGTTCAGGTCCTCCTGAATGGTGTTCCCGTCGGCCGTCAGCACCATCTGATTCCATTCGCCAGTCCGTCTGCACGTGTTCCTCGTCGGGGCCTGGACGTCATAGACCGCGCCACAGCAGTGAGTGGTCGCCGGCGCGCGCTCGTACGTGTCCATGATCTGGATCTCGATACCGGTCTGGACAGGATCTTCGAGATCGGTCCACCTGAAGAAGACGCCGCTGTTGGCCCTCGGTGCGTATCGGAACTCCAGGGACAGCACGAAGTCCTTGTATGTATCCTCCGTATAGAGGTAGCCGCCCTTCTCCGCCTTGCAGTGAATGCAGTCCCCGGCAACGCTCCATCCGTCCGGGTTCCCCGTGATCCCCCACCCGTTCAGCGTCTCCCCGTCGAACAGGTACTCCCAATCATCGTTAGCCATCTGGCCGTTCTCCTTGAAGGGTGTTCTCCGGTCCGGTCTCTGATCCGTATTGCGTCACTTGCACGCTCGATCTATTCCTTGAGCTTCTCCTCGCGCATCGCGCGCGATCGGTCGTAGTAAGTCCACAGGTCTTCGAGCCCGAACTCCGTCTCGATGTCCTCCACTTGGACGTCATCCATCAGCGACTCCATGACAAAGGTCGCCTCCGGCCGGAGGATGAAGAACCGCACGCCAGGTCCATATTTGGCCTCGATCTCACCCATCTTCTCCTGGTTGTAATCCAGATGATAGGCCTTGCAGTCCGTATTCACATCGGCAAAGGCGAATGGGACAAGCTTCTTGTTGCCCACCAGGGGCTCCTTGTATCCCTGCCACGCCAGACGGCGACCGCACATGTCCACGATCGCGCTCTCCTGCGACTGACTTACCACCAGGAAGACCCCGTAGTCTCGCGCCCAGGCACCGTGCCGCATCCCCCCGTTGAACATGCTCGGGAAGAAGACGATCCGTGCTCCGGCCCTCGCGAGGGTCATCGCTACCTCGGGGAACTTGAGATCGAAGCAGATGCACATGCCTACCCGTCCGCAGTCGGTCTCCCATGTGGGTGCGTCGGTCCCTGGGATCGTCCCCTCCGCCATTTCGCTGACCGTCGGCTGGTACTTGTGGTAGACCCCCTGCACCTCCCCATCGCGCCCGATCAACACGCCGGCATTGTAAGATCGATCGCCGGCGGACTCCTTCATGCCCAGCACCACGTGCGTGCCGTGCTTTCTCGCCACCTCCCCAAGCGCCTCCGTCACCGGGCCCGGGATGGGCTCCCCCTGCCGTTCGTCGCTGTCTCTCAGCACACCCAGCTCGCGCGCAACCTCCGTGAAACAGACGAAATCCGGACCATAGGCCCCCGCGCGCTCCACGTGCGCCACCATTTGCTCCCTGTTGGCCTCTATGCTGCCATAGCCGCCGCCGGGAAACGACACGCTCAACAATCGCGCCTTCCGCATATCCCCTCTCCTTCCTCCATCTTGGCACGCATCTCACGGGCTAATGGCAAACCAGTCACGCAATCGATCACGTGCGAGCCACAACGCGTCTCTCGCCGGTTTCCGTCTGCCTTCTGCCGTCTGCCCTCTGCCTTCCCAGCTCCGAGCACAGGCCCTACCACCGTATGCTCATTACTTCTTCCTGGGCCTAGTACTCCCCGTACTCCTCCACCGCCTCGAAGAACGCCAACACGTTCTCAACAGGCACCTCCGGCTCCACCACGTGTGCCGGAGCGATCATAAGGCCCCCACCCTTCCCCACCGTCTCCATCCGGAAACGAACCTGCTCACGCACGTCATCGGGGGTGCCATAGGGGAGTACGCTCTGATCTCCCACCGTGCCCCAGAAACCCAGTCTGTCCCCGTGTTCCTGCTTCAGGCGTGCCACGTCGTTCGCTTCGGGCTGCACCGACTCGAGAACCTGCACCCCCGCGTCGGCCAGCTCGCCGACGACCGGCTCCACGTGGCCGCACGAGTGGTATGCGATCAGCACATCATCGCTCGCATCGCGAATCGCCGAGGTGATCCGTTCGAGGCAGGGCTTGATGAACCGCCGCCAGGTCTCAGGGCTGAAGACCAGCCGTTCCTGCATCCCCAGGTCGTCCCCGATCCACACCACGTCCACCCCGGCCTCGACCTGGGCCCTGGCCATCTGGCACTTGAGCCCTGTGATCCGGTCGAGAAGCTCGGCGGCAAAGCGTTCGTTCGAGGCCAGATCGACCAGGAACTCGGCCTGACCCCGAAGCCCGCACGCCTGCTCGTACGGCCCGTTGATATACGAGGAGACCGCGGTCAGCCCTGAGGACTGAATCTTCGCGGCCCGAGACCGCATCACGTCGAGATCCGGCGAGAATACGGGGAACGGATAGTCGTCGAGCTCTGAGCGATCCGTGAAATCGCGCATCGGAGCGATCTGTCGCGCGAAGTGGTAGAAGCTCCCACGCGCCGACACCGTGCCCCATGGACCTACCACCGCACCTTCAGGGATGTCTCCAAGGTACGGGCCTACATCGGGCGGCTCGCCGAGCCCGTCGAGGGCGACGAAACGGATCTCCAGGCCGAAATGGCCGTCGATATCGTCCGTGCCGATGGCCTCTCGCAGATTCTCGGCCAGCGCGGGCGACGGTCGAATGTGTTTGGGCACCCGGTCTGGTTCGCCGCATCGCAGCGCCGTCAGCACCCGCTCTCGCGGTGTCAAGCCTCGTCTCCCTTACTCCATCCGGGGCTTCGCATCCCTTCTCTGCTTCCCACTCCAACCTCCTCACGTCCGTCGATTGCAGCCCACGTCCGGGAGACAATTGTCAATTCTCAATTTCCAATGCTTCTCAGCCCCATTCTACGTCTCGCGCCGGATGTCCTGCCTTCCCCCGTCCTTCCCGCTCAGTCTCTCCCATAGTACGCCTTCAGGCATTCCTCCATCACCCGGCCCGTCCGTGCCCCGCTCTCTCCGGTGGATTCGCACAGGCCTTTCCCGAGCAGCTCATCCACGATCGTCTGAATCATCGGCTGGTGCACGTGCTCGGGCTTGCGGATGTCGATCGACTCCTCTCCATCCGGCTTCTTGATCAAGATCGCGCCATCCGAGAAGACCGGGCAGCGGATCTCTCCCCCCGATCCCGTGAGCGTGATCAGGTCCTTGGAATGGTCCGCGTTGAAGTTCCAGATCCCCGTCCCCACGCATCCAGACTCGAACTCGAACGCAGCGGCCGTCACATCCTCGACCGCGTAGGCCCCGCCCGTGTTCAGGGAGAATCCCCCCACGGCCGTGATTGGGCTGATCAGGAAGTCGAGGATGTCGAGCCCGTGCGAGCCAACGTCCATGAACAGGCCGCCGCCGCCTACCTCGGGATCGTAGCGCCAGCCCGATGCCTTATCGCCCGTGTCCAGCGTACCGTACTGAACGATATGGACCGAGCTCAGGGTCCCGATCGCCCCCTCCTTCAACAATTCCCGGACCTTCAGGAACATGGGGAAGGCGCGCCGGTAGTAGGCGACGTAGAGGGGCATGCCTCGCCGCTTGAAGGCCTCGACCATCCATTGGCACTCGGCATAGTTCATCGCCATCGGCTTCTCTACAAAGCACGGTTTCCCGGCATCGGCGACCTTCAGCGACAGCTCGCAATGTGAAGACGGCGGCGTGGCAACGTAGATCGCGTCCACATCCGGGTCTTCGATCAGGTCGTCCGCGTTACCATAGGAACGCGGCACACCGTGGCGACGAGCGTAGTCGGCCGCCAGCTCGGCATCGCGGCGCATCACGGCCACGAGCTCCGAGCCTTCGGCCTCCTGGAAGCCGGGCCCGCTCTTCACCTCCGTGACGTTGCCGCACCCGATGATGCCCCAACGTATGGTCTGCATGTCTTGGGTCCTCCCGCAGGTGGTGCGCTGGCCGTTCGCCGCGTCCACGCTGGCTGGCCTCATACCCTGAACGCGTCTCAAGATACGTCTTTTGACCGGCTTCTCCAAGGCCTGGTGCGGACTATCCAGGATGTGGTGAGAAGGGTCTGGATTTGCCGGTTCGCAAACCGTACCTTAGTGTTCGCCTGAGCGTCGACAATCGAATTGCCGTTCCTGTCCCCCCCCCAACGGTTTCTGAACTCTGCGTTCTTGGCGTGCTTTGCGAGAGAACGCGTCTGGATTGTGAGGTGTGACGTGAAGCCCATCTGTCTTGCCCAGTTCGACGAGAGGCCCCGGATCGTCTGCCTGCCCGGGGGGGTTCTCTGGGGCATCCACGTACGTACGAAGGGGGAGACGCAGCAGGTCGTCACCCTGGCATCAAGCGACGGCGGCACGACCTGGGGCGATCCCGAGGCCCTGCTCGACCTGCCCATGGAACCCGGCACCACGAACGGGGCGATGCCACTCGTGGACTCGGCCGGCGAGGTCCACCTCTTCCTGATGAACGACCGCGGCACCGGCGTATTCGGTGATCGCCCGTCCGATGGGAAGCCCAAGAGCAGGCCCATGCACGATCGACGCATCGACATCTGGCATTGCCGGTCCGAGGGTCAGAGGACAAGCTGGACCACTCCCCGCAGGATCTGGAAAGGCTACACCGGATCGATCAACTCCGCGATCCAGATGAGATCCGGTCGGATCGTCCTGCCCTTCGCCTTCCAGACCGGCCGCGTCTGGCAGGACAGAGGCGAAGGCCTGGATGCCTTCTGGTTCGCCGGTACATCCAGCTCCACGGTCATCACCTCCGATGACCGCGGCGACACCTGGACGCTGTCCCCTTCCGAGCTGAAGGTGCAGACACCCTCGATCGGGACCTACGGCGGGGTCGAGCCGGTTGTGCTCCAGCTCCAGGACGGCCGCATCTGGATGCTCATCCGAACCCAGCTTGGGCGCTTCTACGAGTCCTTCTCGGACGACGGCGCCATCTGGTCGCATCCGCGTCCCTCCACGCTGATCTCTTCGGACTCGCCGGCGGGACTGGTTCGGCTGCCCGATGGTCGGATCGTGCTGCTCTCGAACAGGTGCCGTCGCTTCCCCTACGCGCACGGGGGGCGTCACGTACTCCACGCCGCTATCTCCGAGGACGAGGGCCGAACCTGGATCGGCCACCGAGAGGTCGCCCGTGACCCGATGCGTCACGAGCCACCGCCTCCCCAGGGAGACCACGGCACCGCCTATCCCTATCCGGTGGTGCTGGACGACGGTGCCGTAGTCGTCACCACGGGCCAAGGAAAGGGACGCGTCGTCATCGTGCGTATCGATCCCGACTGGCTCTACGAGACCAGCCAGGAGGCGGGCCTCTCCAATGCACTGGACGAGTGGTCCATCTTCGGCTGCCGGGGCGTCGAGACCGTGCCGGACCCGGACGATCCCGGCCAACGGGTCCTCTCCGTTGCGAAGGTCGATTCCGAGTGGCCTGCCGCCGCGGTGTGGAACTTCCCCTCCAGTGCGCGCGGCAGGCTTCGCTTGAGTCTGATGCGCCGGGAGGGCTCCCGGGGCGCACTGGTGATGCTCACCGACCACTTCTCCGTGCCTTTCGACCCGGAGGACGCCCTGGACGCACCGTTCCGGTTGTCACTGGGCCGAGACGGCGAGATGTCCGCTGGAGCTTCGCTCGATGCCGACCGCTGGCACGACATCGAGATGGTCTGGGACCAGGAGGCTCGCAGCTGCGACGTCGTCCTGGATGGCTGCAAGCTTGTGGAACTCGCCATGCGAAGGGAAGGGGATCCGCTTTCCTATCTCCGATTACGGTCCGCCGTTGAAGATTGCGAGGAAGCCGGTATTCTTGTCCGAGGCGTCGAAGTCGAAATCGAAAGGACGGAAACCCCTCATGTCTGACACGAATGCATCCACCCCAGCCCCCTCATTGGGACGCCCCCCAGATCGCCGGGACAGGCTGATTGCTGTGTCCCTGGGCCACGGCGACGGGGCCGTCGCCGAGTACTCCGTCGATGGCGGTACGGACTGGCAGCCGGCAACGATCTATCCTGGCGCAAACGTGGACGAGTGGAGGGCAGTAGACCCCGAGGATTGGAATGCAGCCGTTCTCGAGGGTCGAATCCCCGAAGGCGTTGAGACCTGCGTCTGGAACCCGTTCTTCGATGCCGATTCCGCC
>JASLMQ010000522.1 GCA_030746455.1 Candidatus Latescibacterota bacterium | reverse complement strand
ACCTCGGGGGTGAATCCGCTCTCCCACATCATGGTGGAATCGATTATCGATCTGGACCAGACCCATCCGTCGATCTACATGCGCATGCCTGCCGATCCGCCGAAAGAATGGGTACAGCTGGCGGGGCGGTACCTGATCGAGGGGAAGAACCGGGCGCAGATGCTCAACGATCCGGCCGTCACCGAAGCCCTGAGGGGGTACGGGCTCACCGCGGAAGACGCAAGCACCTACACCTGCGGCGGCTGCATGGAAGTCACTCCGCAGGGCATGAACAGCGACCTGTTGTTCTCGGGCTGGCACAACGTGGCCAAAACGGTCGAGCTGGTCCTGACGGGTGGCGTCTGTCTCAAGACGGGTGACCGCTGGGACGCGGCCGGGCTCGGGCCCCTTGGTGCCTACGACGGCTTCGATGCGATGTACGAGGCGTTCGAACGGGAGCTCGAGCGGGAGCTGAAGATCCTGTTCGGACGGTACGATCTCTACAGCGAGGCCATGGCCGAACACCGACCGCTGTTCCTGATGTCGAGCATGACGGCCGACTGTCTGGAACGGGGCCGCGAGCTCCACGACGGGGGGGCACGATACCACCACTACGGGAGCAGTCCGCTGGGCATACCGAACGCGGCGGACGCCCTGTACGCGGTCAAGCAGGCGGTGTTCGACGAGGCAATCTGTTCGGCCGAGGAACTGTTCGAGGCCATGCGCTCGAACTTCGAGGATCGAGAGGCGTTGCGACTCCGACTGAGGGCCCTGCCCAAATACGGTCGGCAGCACCCGGATGCCGACGCGATGATGGCGCGTGTGCTTGCGTCGGTGTGTGACGTGTACGAATCCCACCGTAACCGGCTGGGGGGACGCATCAAGCCCGTTGTGCTGACGTTCGTATGGGCGCCAATAGCCGGCGGGGCTCTGGGTGCCACGGCTGATGGACAGTTCGCAGGTACACCTGTCGCTCACGGGCTAACACCCCAGAACGCCGGCCTTTCCGAGGGCGTAACGGCCGCCATCGGCTCGTGTACGAGCCTGCCTCTCAGCAAGGTGTCGGGCGGTGCGTCGACGATGTGGGATCTGGATCACCAATGGGGAACCCCCGAGGTGTCGGAACACCTGCTAACGACATTCCTCGACATGGGCGGACACATCTTCCAGGGCAATACGACCGACGTGGAGGAGTTGATCCGTGCCAGAGAGGACCCGAGGTCACACCCCCACGTGCTGGTTCGGGTGGGCGGATACTCGGCGCGTTTCGTGACCCTGGCGCCGGAGCTGCAGGAGGAGATTATCACGCGGCATCGGCATCGCACGTGACCGGAAGGACAACAAGACGTAACCACAGATGCACACCGATGGACACTGATGGAGAGGCACAGAATCCCGGTGTCTTGGAGCCCAAACGAACCCCCTGCCAGGTCGGAGGGTGGCGGACAGCTGGTGACGAGAAGGAGTGACGATGAAAGCGGCCGAGAGCAAGGAGCTGTATCAGGGCGTGTTCATTGCGGCGCCCACGCCGATGAAGGACGACTACTCGCTCGACCTCCCACGTCTGGGGGAACTCATCGTTCGTTTCCGGGAGAGCGGCTTGGGGAACGGCAACGCGGCGTGCACGATTCTCGGTGCCGGGGGTGAGGCTGTGCAGCTGACAGACGACGAACGCATGCAGGTGGCCGCAACCGCCGTGGAAGCCGCCGAGGGAGAGATCCCGATCTACATCGGGGTGGCGCACACGCAGACGTGCCAGGCGGTGGCGCTGGCGGAGCACGCCGACCGGGTTGGGGCCGCCGGATTGCAGGTGGAGCCGCCCTACTACTTCCAGAACACGGCAGATGACGCCTTCGCGTTCATCGAGGCCATATCGCAGGCCGTGGAATGTGGGCTGGCGATCTATAACACGCCCTGGACATCGGGCTACGACATGGATGCGGGCTTCATCGAGCGTCTCTGTCCGCTCGAGAATGTGATCGGACTCAAGTGGCACGCAGGCCACCCGACCGCGTGGGCGCGCGTTATTCGGCAGTACAAGGAGCGGTTCTCGATCGTGAGCAACTACGGTGCGCTTCTTGCACCGGCGGCCTTCATTCTGGGGGCACGGGGCTACGTGTCGCAGGACGTGAACGCAGTCCCCCGGGCGCACGTTCGGATCGTTTCGCACCTCCAGAACGGGGAGTACGCGGAGGCCCTGGAGCTGCTGGACCTGGTGCAGGAGGGCTACTATCGGGAGGTGCTGTCCGAGGCGTCCGGGATGGGATATGGCGGCGAGCCGAACTTCATCAAGGCGGCGATGGATGCGGTGGGGTTCCCTTGCGGCCCCGCAAGGCTGCCCACGCGGCCCATGCCGGAGGAGATACGGAAGCGGTTCGATGAGTGGATTGGGAGAGTGAAGGACATTGGGTAGGGCAATGGTGAGAACCGTCCAAATCGAGACGTAAGGCAGGAGTCAGGATCCAGGAGTCAGGGAAGGGCAGCGGCGGCAGGGGACAGAGGAGAAGGGTCCGCTTGATGGCCTGCGCGGTGTGGCGGGACCCCTCCCCTGCCCCTCCCCGGCACGGGGAGGGGAGAGCCCGCACGTTGCCTCTCGCCAAGATCGCGCGGCGATGATTCTCCCTCTTCCCGCGCCGGGAAGGGGGCCGGGGGGTTAGGTCTGCGTCCGAAGTGAGTACCGTTTCAGGTTAAGGAATCGGGAAGGACATATGGCAGCCATTCCGCCAGAGGTGATCGACAGAATCGACCCAAAGGCACTCGCCGAGTTGGGTGAGACCTTCGCGTCGGGATACTTCGAAGAGCCGGGCGCGGCGCCGGTGGTCCGTATGGCCCGGGCTGCCCGGCGGCAGCTGGAGCAGGTTGCGCTGCCCGAGTGGGAGGGCACGGACCTGTATCCGTCGGGTCCCTACTCCATCTGGGCGCGGGACAAGGCCGTCTTCTTCACCTTCTCCCATTCGATGGGGTACAATCGGAGCCGCCTGGAGGCATTGCGAGAGGCGCATCCGGAGTACGCGGAGATGCTGGACGCGCTGGATACCGCCATGTCGGCTACGTTCAAGGTCGGTAGCGAGATCCCGCAGCAGTTCTGGGTGGGCGGCGATGGGTACACGCACAGCATCCCGAACTTCGGTCGGATCATCCGGGAGGGGCTGTCGAGCTACGGCGATCGGATCGAGGAGCGACTCCTGGCAGCGCGGGACCGTGAGGACAGCGATCGAATCGCCTTCTACGAGGCGATGCAGGATGTGCTCGCCGGGATCGCCGCTTTCCATCGCCGATGCCTCGACGCGATGTCGAGATCCGATCGCGGGGATGCTGCCACAATTGGCGGACCCCGGAGTGCGCTCGAGCGCGTGCCCTTCGAACCGGGGCGGAACTTCTACGAGGGCCTGGTCTCGGAGAATTTCATCTTCTACCTGGACGGTTGCGACAGCCTTGGTCGCTTCGATCAGGACCTGGGCGAGCTGTACGAGCGAGACCTGACGGAGGGAACGCTTACGGCCGAGGAGGGCGAGCGTCTGGTCCGGCAGATGTGGGAGAACGTGGATGCCAACTCGGGATGGAATACGGCGCTGGGTGGATCGCTCCCGGATGGATCGTCGGCGTACAACGGGCTGACTCTGGCCTGCCTCCGGGCGGCCAGGGGCCTCCGGCGACCGAACCTGGCGTTGCGGGTCCGACGAGACATGTCCGAGCCGGTGTTCGATGCCGCCCTGGACACCATCGCAACCGGGTGCGGACTGCCTGCGCTCTACAACGAGGAGGGATACCTGGCGGCACTCATGGGATTTCACCTGAATCTCCAAGACGAGGACCTCGTCGACTTCGCCTTCGGCGGATGCACCGAGACGATGGTCCACGGCAAGTCCAATGTGGGATCGCTCGACGCCGGCCTGAATCTTGTGGGAATCCTAACCGAGACGCTGGACCGTGAGCTGATCGGTGCGGAGAGCTTCGACGCGCTTCTGGCGGCCTACACGGACGATGTGAGGGATGCGATCGCGCTGCTCGCGGACAGCGTAAGCCGAGACCAGGAGCTGAAGGCGCAGCACCAGCCACAGCCGATGCGGAGCCTGCTGATCGACAACTGTATCGATGCAGGACAGGAGTACAACGCCGGCGGCGCGAGGTACAACTGGAGCGTGATCAATGTGGGCGGGATGGCCAACGCCGTCGACTCGCTCTCGGCGATCCGAACGCTGGTCTTCGAAATGGGCGAGGTATCGGGGGCTGAGCTCCTTGCGGCCATGCGGCAGGATTTCGTCGGCTACGAGGTCCTGCTGAAGCAGATCCAGGGCTGTCCCCGGTTCGGAAACGACCGACCCGATGTGGACGCCCTGGCCGCCGAACTCTCGGAGTCCGTTTTCAAGGAATTCCAGCGTTACGCGCCGTGGCGCGGCGGCAAGTTCCTTCCCGGTTGTCTGATGTTCGTGACCTACGCGCGGGCGGGTGAGGGGGTGATGGCCACTCCGGATGGCCGTCTCGCCGGGGAGCCGATCGCGGATTCGGCCGGGCCGGTCCAGGGGCGAGATCGATCCGGTCCGACGGCGATGCTGAATTCGGTGACGCGACTGGCACAGGAACTCGCCCCGGGCACGCTGGTGGTGAACGCCCGGTTCGCGAGGTCGATGCTCGACTCGAGCGAGCAGCGCAGCCGACTGAAGGGGCTCATCCGGACCTACTTCCAGAACGGTGGCATGCAGATCCAGATCAACGTGGTCGATCAGACGGTGCTCAAGGACGCGATCGTGCACCCCGAGCGCCACGAGGATCTGATCGTGCGGATCGGGGGATACTCCGAATATTTCAACCGGCTGTCGCCCGCGCTCAAGGCGTCGGTCCTGGAGCGGACCGAACACACGTAACCTCTGTTTGTGAGAACCGGGGAACTACGAAAAGCGGTAGAGTAGAGAGGGGTGAGTAGCCCCTCCCCCTCGTCAAACCGGACGGGCGGTTTTCCCGCATCCGGCTTTCCTGTGGACTCTTGCCTTGGGCATGCGCAGGGCGGTCTCAGAGGCAGATGAG
>JASLMQ010000521.1 GCA_030746455.1 Candidatus Latescibacterota bacterium | reverse complement strand
TCGATACCTGCCTGCGCCTGAGAGACAAGGCTACGGCAGGCAGGCACCCGCCTTCGCTGCAGGGCAGCTTCCACCTCCGCCCGGAGGGCTTCGGTGGACAGGTCGGCGGGCACTCGGGGTGGACGGATCTTTTGCGTGGAGCGATTGAATCAGACGTTTCGCGTGATCTGACTGCTCAATCCATCCTACTCACTCTCCAACGGGAACCGCTTGCGGATGTACTCCGGCACCACGTCCCGTGCATACTGGAGCACCTGCTCCGGCGAGTCGTCGGGATCGCACATGTCGGGCGTCTCGGCGATGTCCTCCACCATCTCGTCCCACCACGGGACGCCGAGCAGCCGCTTCGCGCCCTCCGCGTTCAATCCCGCCTCGACCATTTCCTCTTCTGTGGGCGATTCAAACGAAATGGTGGCCGTGCCATCGTCCGCCTGAGGGCCAAGCTGTACTCGGTCAGTGAGGTAGGTCATGATTTCTCGGAGTTCATCGGGGGTCATGCTTCACCTCCAGTTGACCGTACCCGCCCATTGTACGTGCCGGTCTTCCGTCCGTGCTGAGTGCCCTCCGGAGCGGCGGCTTCTCCTCCGAAGCTGCATTGCAGCGGAGGAGGCCGCGAAGGAGGGTGTATCGAAGCACAAGGGTCGAAAAACAGGGCGCCGCGAGGCCCTAGGGGTTTCGCCTGTGGTATCCCTCCCAATCCAGCTTCCGGGCTAGCCTTGAGATTGTGTCAAAGTCTCCTGATATCAAGGCCTTCTTCTTCGCACGGCTCCATCCCTTAATCATCGCCTCGGCCACCTTGGCCTCATCCCGGGTCACGAACTCCTGGCACCAGACCAGTCTCACTGGTCTTCGACTGGCTGTATAAACACACCTGATCCCAGCCTGGTGTTGTGCCAGACGTGCCTCAAGGTTGTCCGTGTGGCCAGTGTAGTAGGTTGAGTCAGAACACTCAAGCATGTATGCGAAGAACGGTTTGGCCACGTAGTGTGTTGATCCTTCCCCCTCGATACCTGCCTGCGCCTGAGAGACAAGGCTACGGCAGGCAGGCACCCGCCTTCGCTGCAGGGCAGCTTCCACCTCCGCCCGGAGGGCTTCGGTGGACAGGTCGGCGGGCACTCGGGGCGGACGGGTTATTGTGGTAGGTAACTGAGGCAAGCGGACCCCATGAAGGGCCTACTGCCTGCGAACCAAGGGAATCCAGATTTCGTGGAACTCTCCAGCGGGGCGCTCCCCGGAGGCGGCCCAGTCGAGCGGGCAGACCTCTAAGCCGCCAATCAAACGGCCTTCAAAGATAGGAGCATCCCTGAGGATACTCGACTCAGCGGCTCGTCCTGTTCCCACTTCCGGCGGTCCCCGATGCCAGTGCCCTTTCGATCTCGGGGAGGGACTCGAGTCCCTCGGCCTCCGCGGTTCGGGCGGCGGTCAGGGCTGCGATGGCCTTCTCGCGCAGCTCTGCATTCCGGAAGCGTTCACGCATCGGCGCCATCTTGCCCGGCTGGCAGGGGAAGAGCTCGGTGAGGGTCTTGAACCGATCGGCCACGACGGTGTAGTGGGTGATTGCCTTGTCGAACGGACCGGGCAGGCTGCTGTCGCTCAGTCGCTGCTTCGCCTCCTCGAGGAACGCAACAGCTTGACGGCGGCACTCGTACCAGCAGGCAGCGTTGAAGGCATGGCCGAAGACCGTGCCGTCATCGGGGGGATCCTCGGGCTGCGCCAGCGCGGCGATCCAGGCATCGTAGCCGCCCAGGCCGGAGGTGTAGGCTTCTTCTGTGAAACCTCCGCGACCCATCTTCGCCGCAAAGGACAGAGCATCGCGGACGACAGCAGCATCGTCAGGCGGCGATCCCTTGTGAACGATGTTCAGCAGCGCCAGACCTCCGGGGGCCTTCTCACCCAGCTTCCCGTGGGGATAGGTTCCGAGGTGTCCGTTGTGGCGAAGGAAGAGGTAGTTGCCCTCCCCGTCGTACCCATGGACGGGATACCAATCGATGCTGTCGAGGCTCCAGCCCATCACGGGAGCGCCGGAGTCGATGGCTACGCGTGTCCGGCTGAACAGTTCCTCGATTCTCTCCGCAAAGCCAGCCTCGTTCGCCTCGATCCTAAGCGTCTCCAGGTCGAAGCCGGTGTTGCCAAGCAGGTGATCAATCTTGTCAACGGGCATGTACGGCCCGCTGGGACAGAGGGCTTCGTGAACGGTCAGCGAGAAGGCGTAGCCCGTGCTGCCCCACAGCCACGCCACCGAGACATCCGGGTCGAGGTACCTGGCACAGCTGACCAGGGCGCCCATATAGCTGATCCAATTGCCCCGGTGAGTGAGGCCATCGAGAATGGCCCCACCCTCTTCACTCTCGACATTGGGTGTCATGGCAGGTTTCTCCTCTGTACCCGTTGCCTGAACGTCCGGAACGAGCTGGGTCCCGGTCAGAGCGACCACGAGTATCAACAAGGCATACGCGGATATCTGCTTCATGCTCTGTACCTAGCGATCCAGAAGTGGCCCTCAGCTGCCCTCGGACACATAGAGGGCAAACAGCCTGGCATCCTCCGGACGCAGGCCGCCCCAGTTCGCGCGCAGCCGGAATGGGCCGCGGATGTCGGCTACGGCACTGCGCTCCTTCCACCTCACCGGCTGTCGGAGACCGGACTCCCGGAGGGGGATGCACGCCTCGCCCGAGTATCCGGGCAGGGGACGGAACTGCTCGTCGAGCAGCTCGATGGTCACCTCACTGTGTTGGGACAGGCCGTCCACATTGGCGAGGACGTGCGCGGTTGGTCCCTCCAGCTGGATGGGGCACGTGATACAGTGCCGAACCCCGTTGCATCCGACGAGCACGCCGGTCTCATCGCCGTGGTAGGGCCGAAGGTAGCCCAGCTGATCTCGGGGCCACGTCGCCAGCCGGATGTCGCCCGCAGGCCAGATCTCGTACCACAGCAGCGTCTGATCGCCGAGGTTGCACATCCCCTGGCCGTGGCTGACCGAAGGGCCACTGCCGAGGGGTTGGCCGATCTCCTCAAACCCGGGAACAATGCGGAAATCCGGGATCGGCTCGCGGTAGTGCAGGGCGTCATGGCTGATGAGGAGGCCCAGGTCGATGGACACCTGGGAGCGCTCGCCGCTTGACGGCCCGTGCCACATGTCGTAGATCCCGATGATGACGTTGCCGCGGTCCCACAGGCCGGCGCCCAGATGCGCCTGCTCGCCGGCGGTGCTCACGTGGGTTTCGATGGGCCGGGGAGGCAGGTTGCCCCTCTGAAAGCCCAGACACGACGCCTCGGTCCAGTTCTCGAAGTCGTAGGAGGCGAAGGTGACCAACCTGCGACCCATACCGTAGTGGCTTCCGCCCTGGCCGTTGACGTAGTAGCAGCCGTTGAACTTGATGAGTCCCGTCTGCTCAAGGTTCGGGGCCACGGGATTGTTCGGGGATTCGGTCCAGCGCAGACCATCCGGACTGTAGGCAACGGCCACCTTCTCCTGGTAGCCAGAGCTCTCGAACGCCGTCTTGAACCTGCGGTCCGGGTCGGGGTCCTCCGGGTCGTAGAGGATGGGCAGGGCCTCCAGATCGCACCTCCCGCCCCGGAGATCTACGATGTTGTTCTCTTTGCTCCCATTGTACTCCACCAGACCGAGCTTGGGCTTCTCCCAGGTTACCCCATCTCTGCTGGTGGCGTAGCAGGCGCGGAGCTCGGGGTTCCGAGTCAGCTGCCAGCCGTTGCGCGCGAACTCCTTGCGGGTGGACCTGTCCGGCTGGTCCAGGTCCAGCGTACCCCGGGCGAGGTACCACATCCGCAGCTCGTCGCCGAACGGGATGACGGTTCCGTAGAACCGAACGGTGTCGTCGTCGGGCTCTCCTTCTTCGCCTCTGGACAGGACGACGGGATTGGGACGATTCAGGGCCTTGCCGCGCGCAAGCTGCAGCCGCAACCCGTGGCTGAAGGGGATGCTGGTGTCGTCGAACGCGAGGAACACCGCCTCCTTCACCCGGGGATTGGGGACGCTGTTTAGAACTTCCATGATCGCATTCCTCCCTCGAGAAGAGGCTAATCTATCCGTGGCCGGCCCGCACACCGACCCCATTCACCCCTCGAGATCCTCGATCTTCTCACACTCATCTAGTGACAGCCGCC
>JASLMQ010000520.1 GCA_030746455.1 Candidatus Latescibacterota bacterium | reverse complement strand
CGGATAGGCGAAGGTCTCGTACAACGCGGCGATCGACTCGTTCGGGAACTTGAAGGTCATCACTGCGCAGTCTGTGAAGTCCCGATCCTTCAGCACGAGCTTCCCCATTTCGGCGTAGATCCGGCTCGGGGCTGACCCCATGTACCAGCAGACGAGATCGATGTTGTGGGGGCCCGCGTAGTTCAGGACCCCGCCGGTCGACGCATCGTTGAGCCAGTCTCGGCTTCGCACCACAGAAATCGGATGGCAGCGTCTGGCCAGGATCATCCTCGGCGTGCCGATCTCGCCCGCATCGATCCTACGCTTGGCCTCCGCACACGGGTGGCTGTATCGCTCCGTGAACCCGACCATCAGGATCACGCCATTGTCACGCGCCTCCCGGATCATCCGGTCCGCTTCCTCCAGCGACCGGCACATCGGCTTCTCGCAGAGGACAGGCTTCTTCGCCCTGGCCGCCAGGGTGGCGTGTTCGCAATGGAATTCGTCCGGGCTTGCCACGATGATCGCGTCGATCCCCGAGGTCTCGAGCATTCGTGCGTAGTCCGTGGTCCACTCGGGCACGCCGCAGAACTCCGCCGCCTCCCTGGCCGACCCTTCGTGTCGGGTGCAGAACATCCGCACCTCAGCGTCCGAACTAGACCGGATGGCCAACGCGAAGTTTCGTCCCGCCTTCCCCCCACCGATGATGCCGATACCAAGCTTGTCTGTCGACACGCTGCCTCCTCTATACCTCGAATGCCGAAATCGTGCCGTCCTCTCCCCCGAGCAGCAACCGACCCTCCGTGTACGCGGTTGCGGTCACATCGACGGGTACACTTCCGATCTCGCTCGTCTCCCCGTCGCCGCTCACCAGGAGCACCCGCCCGTCAAAGCACACCACCGCGGCCCGGTCACCCATCCGCACGACATGCGAGGCGCCGGGCGACACGTCTGCACGCCACAGCGGCTCTCCCGCCGTGCCGAACCCGATCGCCGTGGCCCCCTCGGTCGCCGCAAACAGCACCTGTCCATCCCTTCCCTTCAGGAGCGCCAAGCCCGCCGGGACCTCCCCGAGGCAGTGCCCCCAACGACGCGCCTTTTCGTCGTAGCTGTGTACCCGCAGGTTCTCCTGCCGGCTCACCGCGCACGCCACCTCCAGCTTGCCGTCCCCGTCGAGGTCCGCAATCAGGACATCTTTCACCTGCGACGTCCACCCGGCGTTCGGGAGCATGTGCTTCTGCTGCCCGTCGACCCCAATCACACGACAGCCGCTGGCGGACGACAGGATATCGTTTCCGCCAACGATCTCGACCATCCCGTCCCCGTCCAGATCGCACGTCTCATACGTGAGGAAGGTGCCATGGTCGGTGCGATACTCCCATCGCTCGTTGCCCCCGGCGTTGACCAGATGCATGCGCATGTTGCCGGGTGTAACGATCACTTCCCCATCGCCGTCCCCGTCCAAGTCTTCGACCCACACCCGCTTGATGCTCGAGTCGTACCAGGACCAGTAGGCCCAGTACTGGTTCCCATACTCAGGCCGGTAGCGCCAGATCTCCTCGCGCGAGGAAGCATCGAGCACTCGGACGTACTCGTCCTCGCACCCCAGCACGATCCGCGTCGGTTCCCCTCCACGGAGTGTCCCGCTGTGCACGGTGTTCACCGGGCTGCCCGTCTCATAGGTCCAGTCCGGAGCCCCGTCGGCCTCCAGGGACACCAGCGCTCCCCCTTCGCACGCCGCCAGAACCCGGTCGCCCTCCGGTAGAGAGGCCACGTGGAGGTCGTTGATACGCCCCGGGCATTCGGCAGACCACCGCGCACCGATCGCCCCCGCCGCGGTATCCGGACCGGCCTCCTCTTCACCCGTCGCATCAGGCTTCACGACCAGGTGGTCCGGATTCGGAATGTCGACGGGGCCAAGGGACAACTCCTGGACAGCTTCCGCGCTCACCGCGCATTCTCCCGAATCTCCGTCGCTCCTGCGCCAGAGAACGGAAAGCGCCTCGATCGCCGCGACCGACACGCTGCCCGATCGGCTGACCTCGAGGCAGCAGGGCCGCGAAAGCTGGATTGTCGTACCCCGGATCCGCAGTGCCGTGCACCCTGCGGCGAAGACCCCGTCGCTCCAGACCGCGAGTAGGCTGCAGGTCGCGTAGAGCCC
>JASLMQ010000519.1 GCA_030746455.1 Candidatus Latescibacterota bacterium | reverse complement strand
AGGCCTCGCCCGACGCACCGATCCTCATCGACCGTTTCCTCGAAGACGCCCATGAGTTCGACGTCGACACCGTGGCCGATCCGACGGCCATCGTCATCGGGGGCATCATGCAGCATATCGAGAGCGCCGGCGTGCATTCCGGCGACAGCGCCTGCGTCCTCCCCCCGTACGAGATCTCGGAGGCCAACCTAACCGATCTGCGGAAGCACACCCACGCACTGGCCGAAGCGCTCGGTGTGGTGGGGCTGATGAACGCGCAATACGCGGTGCAGGAGGGGCATATCTATGTCCTCGAGGTAAATCCCAGGGCCTCTCGAACTGTGCCCTTCGTGAGCAAGACCATCGGGGTCCCCCTCGCCAAGGTAGCCGCCCGCGCCATGGTCGGACGGACCCTGCACGATCAGGGATTCACCGAGGAGGTCGACATCTCCCACATCGCGGTTAAAGAGGCCGTCCTGCCCTTCTCCAAGTTCCCCGGAGTGGACACCCTTCTGGGCCCCGAGATGAAATCCACGGGAGAGGTGATGGGCATCGACACCGATTTCGGGGTGAGCTTCCACAAGGCCCAGCTCGGGGCGGGCGTCCGGCTGCCGATGGAAGGGACGGTCTTCATCAGCGTCAACGACAGGGACAAGGCGGCCGCCATCCCCATCGCGGGACGGCTCTCGGAGATGGGCTTCCACATCGTGGCCACGAAGGGAACCTGCGATTGCCTCGCGGACAAGGGCATCGTCGCCGAGCGGATTTACAAGATCCAGGAAGGCCGCCCGAACATCGTCGACGCCATCAAGAACAAGTCCATCGACTTGATGATCAACACCCCTGCGGGCGTGAAGGCCCAGGCCGACGACCCGAAGATCCGGCGCGCCGCACTGCAATACGGGATTCCCTACACCACCACCCTCGCCGGCGCATCGGCAGCGACCGACGGTATCGCCGCCCTCAAGGCGAGCGGCACGAACCGGGTTCGGTCCCTGCAGGAGTACCACCAGATGGAGGACACGTCGACGCGATGAGACCGGCGTACCGACACGGCAGGGCCCTGTGGCTGATCGTCCCCTTGCTCGCGGCGTCCGGCTGTGTCTACTATAACACCTTCTACAACGCCACCAAACGCTACGCAATGGCAGATGCGGCACGCCTGGAGGCGGAGACTCGGGAGACCGGCGAGCGCAGCCGGACCCGTCTGTACATGCGGTACTACATGGAGGCGATCCGGAAGGCGTCGATCGTGCTGGACCGCCATCCGGACAGCAAGTGGGTGGACGACAGCCTCCTGCTCATCGGCAAGGCCTTCTACTGGCGGCGGGACTACAGCGAAGCGCTGCTCAAATTCCGGGAACTGCAGCAGAACTTCCCGCAGAGCGAGTTCATCATCGAATCGTCCTACTGGGAAGGACTCTCTCTGTGGTCGTCGGAACGAGTCGATGAGGCTCGAGAGGTGCTTTCGGGGGTCGTGGAGGCGGCCGGCCCTGAGCTCTCTCGCAAAAGCCGACTGGCCCTGGCGCGTCTCGAGACGGAGCAGGGGAACTACGCCGCGGCCGTGGCCGCCTATCACGATCTGCTCTCCAAGGACAAGGCGTCCAAGAAGGACGCCGAAACCTGGCAGGGCCTCGGGAACGCCCACTTCGAGCTGGGCAACTACGACCAGGCCCTGGACGCCTATCATCGCGTGCTGTCCTCCAAGCCGGACAGCAAGACGAACTATCAGACCCGGCTGCGGATTGGGCGCTCTCTCGAGAACCAGGAGAAGTTCGACGACGCCTTGCAGACCTATGACCGGATGCTGCGCATCAAGCGCTTCCGGTCGTTGGTGCCCGACGTGCAGCTGAAACGGGCCAACGTATACCGGCTGATGGGCAACCTGACGGAAGCCGACACGATCTACGTAGCGGTCATCGAGAAGAATCCGCGGACCGAGTTCAGTGCCGCGGCCTACTACCAGATGGGCCTGATCGAGCAGAGGGAGCGGAAGGATCTGGCCAGGGCCCAGGAGCACTTCGAGCAGGCGCGGAAAGAGCGCCCCAACTCCGATGCCGGTACCCTGGCTCGCGAGCGGCTTCGAGACCTGAGCGACCTGGAGAAGTTCCGAAAAGCGGCGGAGAAGGAAGGTAAGAAGGGATTCGAGGCAAGGCTGAGCATGGCCGAGCTCTACCTGTTCCGGCTTCAGGAACCCGACTCGGCCCTGGCGATGTACAACCTGGTCCTGGAGACGGCGGATACGACGGAGTATGCGCCCAAGGCCCTCTTCGCCATCGGTCTGGTCTACGCCGACTCGCTTGCGGACGTCGAACGGGCCCGGGAATCTTTCGAGAGGATCATCCACGACCATCCGACCACGAGCTACGCCTTCGCCGCCCGGGAGCGGATCGGGGACGAGCGCACCGACGACGCCCTGGCCGAGGCTCGGTTCGTCGAAGCCGAAGCCCTGGCCCAAGAAGGGGTGGACCCGGGCGAGAGCCTAAAAATCCTGAGACAGATCGCCGAGGAGTATCCCAATAGCCTGTACGCCCCGAAGTCCCTCTACTCCCTGGCCTGGACCCACGAGAACCGGCTCGGACAGCTCGAGCCTGCCCGCGAGGCCTACCAGCTCCTGGTCGATCGGTATCCGATGACCGATTTCGCCGCGATCGCCAGAGAAAAGCTCGAGGGCAACTTCCTGAAGGCCCCCGCGGTTGAGGTCCCCGTCCCCGCTGAACCTGCGCGGACGGACACGTCCGCTCAAGAACCGGAGGAGAAGCCAAGCCTCGATCCCGGCGGGGATCCCCAGCCCATCGCCTCGCCAGTGGTGGACACCTCCACCGTGACCCGGGCCGCGCCGGCTGACTCCTCCGCCACGCGCGCCCAGGCCCCACCGGACCAGAAGCCGCTGGACTCCCCAGAGGCGGCCGTCTCCACCGATACGACCACGGTGGTGGCAACAGCCGGTGCAGCCCCAGATTCGTCCGATCAACGCGCGCCGGAGCAGCGGGGTCCGGAGCCGGCGGACTCGTCCCAGGTACCCCAGGATCCACCCGCATCGGCCAAAGACGCAGAATGATACCCCAGTTCGAACAGGAGCACGCCGAGGTTGTCCTGAACGAGCCCGTCGCGGAGGGCCTCCGGCTCATGCGCCTGTCGGCCCGGACGATCGCCCTCTCGTGCAAGCCCGCGCAGTTCGTCCAGGTACGCACGGATGCAGGAAACGCGCCCTTCCTCCGCCGGCCGTTCAGCGTCCTTCGCGCGGACCGTGAAGAGGGGTGGGTCGAGATCCTGTACGATGTCGTCGGCGAAGGCACCCGGCGGCTCGAAGCAAAGGCCTGCGGCAGCCTTCTGGACCTGATCGGACCCCTCGGTCTGCCCTTCTCGCCACCCGAGTCCGAGCGCCTGCTCCTGGTTGCAGGGGGCGTGGGCCTTGTGCCGCTCGCCTTCCTGGCCTGGGAGGAGCAAGCGCGCCTGTCGACCATGGTGTTGCTTCAGGGCGCTGCATCGAAAGCGCGAATGCCCGACCTCGAGTCGCTTGTCCCGGCGGGGCTGGACAGCCACCTGGCCACCGACGACGGAAGCCTCGGCCATCACGGCCTGGTTACCGATCTGATCCCGCAGCACATCATAGCCGACAACACGGTCGTCTTCACCTGCGGCCCTCATCCTATGATGGCCCGTGTCGCTTCCATTGTGGCCGACCTCGGCGTGGCATGCTATGCCTCGCTGGAGAACCATATGGGATGCGGGTTCGGCGCCTGCGTGGGATGCGTCGTCGAGTTCCACGAGGCCGAGAGGGAGGACGTGCGGTACCGACGGGTCTGCACGGAGGGACCCGTGGTGGATGCCCACGCCATCAAATGGTAGCGCGACGAGAGCCGAGATGGATCTGACCGCACACATCGGAGGCGGACTGGTTCTGAGGAACCCCGTGATGCTCGCCTCGGGAACCTGCGGGTATG
>JASLMQ010000518.1 GCA_030746455.1 Candidatus Latescibacterota bacterium | reverse complement strand
GTACTGCTCCGTGTTCCGGGACCGCTCCTGGGCGAGCTCGTAGATCTCGCTGTCCAGCATGGATGCCTTCACGCCCAAAAGCTCCGTCGGTTCCACCGGCTCGAGGTCCCTGAAGAAGAGTCCGTCGTAGACCTCCCAGCTCCCGATGCCCCAGTCCCCCGAGCTCTGGATGGCATCCTCCCAGTCGTTGCCCTTGCTCATCCAGTCGTAGAGCCACCTGTAGCGTCCGTCGTTGTAGAACCACGCCGCAACCGAAGCGGCCTGCAGCCCGCTGGGTCGGCTCGATCGCGATGCCCGGTAGGCCCCCACGTCGCCGTAGGAGCAGTCATCCCCCCGGCTGTCGATGGTCAACACCGCGCTGTCGAGCAGGCGGGCCAGGTTCCCGCTTTCGAGGTAGGAGAGATCGCCCGTCATGAACCCGTGCTTCATCACGTGGCCGGGCGTGAGCCACACGTAGCCGGTACCCGCATTGTCATTGGGCTTGTAGGCGCGGCCGTGCAGCTCCAGTATCCGATGGGCGAGCGGAACCTGCTTGTCGAAATCTGTCAACCCATAGTATTTCCTGAAGTACCGGTCGCCGAGGAACAGGCTCAGCGCGGCAAAGCTCTGGTGGTTCTGCTGCTGTACGATCTCGTCCACCGAGTCGAAGCGGAAGTGCGACAGATTCGATGTCCAGCGAATGATGTTGTAGATCGCGTTGGTCATCTTCAGCCGATCGGCGTCGCTCAGCACCTCCCCCTCCTCCATCACGTCCCACGCCGTCAGCATCCGGTAGATCCAGAAGTAGAGATGGGTGCCCTGCGACAGACACCAGTCGCCCACCTCGTGGGCCAGATCGATGAAGAAGAGGAACTCCTCGCGGAACATGCGACCCCATACCTCCTGGCCCGACAGATAGTAGAGCATCGCATGGTCCACCATCCGCCTGAGCGGGCCCTGGCTGCCCGAAAGCGCCACCTGCTCGTTCACCTTTGCGGTGATCTCACGCGCTTCGGCGTCGCTCGGGTACGATGACGGGTTGTGCCGGGAAACCGCCTCGTTGATCCGACCGATCTGCAGGCCCTCCGCCTCCAGGTGCGCCAGGAACGCCTCACCCGCACGCGCCACGCCCTCGGGCGTGCTGCCGCCCAGCTGGACCACGTTCTTGCCCGTGCCGAAGGGATTGTGAATCGTCCTCACCTCGTACCCGTCCTCACCTGGGTAGTAGTCG
>JASLMQ010000517.1 GCA_030746455.1 Candidatus Latescibacterota bacterium | reverse complement strand
AGCAGAACGCATGCAGAACAATCACACGAAGGGGCGGGAGATCGTGCCGCTCCGGTGACTTGTGAGGCACACGCCATGGAACTCATCCATCGCCCGAGACGACTGCGACGGACCGAGGCGGTCCGCAGTCTGGTTCGCGAGACCCAGCTGAACGTGGGGGACCTGATCTATCCCATGTTCGTGACCGAGGGAGCGGGCGTACGGGAGCCCATCGACTCCATGCCCGGGCAGTACCGGTTCTCGGTGGACGAGCTGGTGTCGGCGTGTCGCGAGGTCCGGGATCTGGGTGTGCCGGCGGTGAACCTTTTCGGCTATTCCGAGGAAAAGGACGACGGGGCCACGCGCGCATACGATCCGGACGGCCTGATCCAAAGAGCCGTGAGGGCGCTGAAGGACAACGTCCCCGAGCTGTGCGTTCAGACCGACGTGGCACTGGATCCCTACACGATTCACGGCCACGACGGACTCGTGATCGACGGTGAGATCGCCAACGACGAGAGCGTGGAGGTCCTCTGCAAGATGTCGGTTTCGCATGCGGAAGCCGGCGTCGACTGGGTGGCGCCCTCGGACATGATGGACGGCCGGATCGGCGCGATTCGGGACGCGCTGGATGAGGCGGGATTCGATCAGGTGGGGATTCTCGCGTACTCGGCCAAGTATGCGTCCTGCTTCTACGGCCCGTTCCGAGGCGCGCTAAAATCGGCGCCCTCGGGGCAGCCGGGAGCACCCAAGGACAAGAAGACCTATCAGATGGATCCGGCGAACGTGCGCGAGGCACTCAAGGAGATCGCGCTGGACATCGAAGAGGGCGCCGACGTGGTGATGGTGAAGCCCGCTCTGGCCTACCTCGACGTGATCGCCGAGGCTCGAAAGGCGTTCGATGTACCAATCGCGGCCTACAATGTGTCCGGCGAGTATGGCATGGTCCTGGCCGCCGCGGAGAGGGGATGGGTGGACCGGGAGCGCGCGACTATGGAGACCCTCACGGCGATCAAGCGGGCGGGGGCCGACATGATCCTGACCTATTTCGCGAAGGAGGTCGCGGGCTGGCTTCGGTAGCCCGGGACCCCGAGCACCTGGGAACTACGAACGCCGCGAAATGCGCGAAAAGGGAAGAACCCAGATCGGGAAGAGCCCTGTCCTACAGATTTCGCTTGACCTCGGCCGTCGGAACGGCTAATATTCTATACCTTCCAAGTCCACAAACCGGGTAACCGTTATGTTGTCTCGATTCCGACAGATTGCTGATGGACCGTCCTGCAGGACCGTGAGCGCCAACCTGCGTCGGCTCTGGTGGTGGTGGCCCGGACATGTCCATACCTCCCAGCCGACGACGCGTCACTAGAATCTGGAAACCGAGACTCAACCGATTCTTCGTACCCCTGCCGGCTGGACCTGCAGGGGGTTTTGTTTGGCCAGAAACGAAAGAGGGTGAGTGAAATGGCAGAGCGGAAACGAATCCTGACAGGAGACCGACCCACAGGCAAGCTCCACCTGGGCCACTACGTGGGGTCGCTGCAAAACCGGGTACGGCTTCAAGATGAGTACGAGTGCTTTTTCCTGATCGCGGACCTGCACATGCTCACGACACGCCCGGAGAAGGAACACATCGACGCGCTCCGGGAGAACATCCGTGAGATGGTCCTCGACTACCTCGCCGTGGGGATCGATCCGGCGACGTCAACGATCTACCTGCAGTCGGCAGTGCACGCGGTGTACGAGATGAACCTGCTGTTCGGGATGCTGGTGACGCTACCGCGCGTGGCTCGTCTCCCCAGCATCAAGGATATGGCGCGCGCGGCGAACATGGAGGACGAGGCCATACCGTTCGGCCTCGTGGGCTACCCCGTCCTGCAGGCGGCGGACATCCTGATGCCGAGGGGAAACCTCGTGCCCGTGGGGAAGGACAATGAGGCGCACGTGGAGGTCACACGGGAGATCGCGAGACGGTTCAATTCCTACTATGGCGAGGTCTTTCCTATTCCGGATGCGATGATCGGCGACGTGCCCTCGCTTGTCGGCACAGACGGCCAGGCCAAGATGAGCAAGAGCCTGGACAACGCCGTCTTCCTGTCCGACGATGCGAAGACGGTGGAGAAGCGGGTCCGATCGATGTACACCGACCCCAAGCGGGTCCGAGCGGACATCCCCGGAACGGTCGAGGGGAACCCGGTGTTCGTCTATCACGATGTCTTCAACCCGAACAAGGAGGAGGTGGACGACCTCAAGACGCGATATCGGGAGGGCAAGGTCGGCGATGTGGAGGTGAAACAGAAGCTGGCGACCGCCCTCAACGCGTTCCTGGATCCCATACGGGACAAGCGGCAGCAGTACGCGGAGGACAAAGGCTTCGTGGAGCAGGTGCTCTACGAAGGAACCCGGCGCGCGGACGAGGTGGCGAACGAGACGCTCGCCATGATGAAGAAGGCGATGGGGCTCACTGGGGTGTGGAACCGGATTTCGAGAAGAGCGCGGGAGCGGATGGAGAAGAGCGGAGCGGAGAGCTAAGAGCGGAGACGAAGGGCATTGAGAATTGAGAAGTGAAAATTGAGAAATGTCTGACGGAGTCCGGTGGTCGACGATGCGTCTTGGCTGATCAGGCCAGCCAAAAGGGTGAGTCGGAAGACTCGGCTAGCCCACTGAGCCCTGTGAATCAAATGTCCCAACCCAACGTCTCGACAGCGACCTCCCGCCCCCCTTTGCTCGCAGCGCCTGCCCTGCGAAGCAGCGTAGGAGGGTGCCGCGAGGAAGCCTGTCCCCGCAGGCTGTAAGCGGGGAGCTGGCGCAGGGGGGGATCCGCGGATCGGCAAGGGTAACCTCTGGCCGCGGCAACCGTTGACACCAAAAGCTCCCGTGCTGATGGGTGCAGTGCACGTGGGCGGTGAGGCCGGTCCGGGGAGATGCCAGATCGGCCTCTCTCGTTAGGGCTCGGGGCACCCGAGTTGAGCAAGAACCGTCTTCCATCGCTCGGGATGGCTTTCGTGGGTGTGGTGAGGACGCATGCCGGCGGCCAGATAGCTCTTGATCGCAGGCAGGCGATGGTCATCGGTGGCAAGCGTGGCTTGCTCGTAGCCGAGCTCCCGCAGACGGTGGAGAACCGCCGCATTGAGCAGATGGCCCAGTCCCTTCCCTCTGTGGGATTCCAGGGCGGCGACCATGTGGACGGAGCCGGACTGCCTGTCGTCGATCGACTTGCACCATGCGCAGGCACTGGCCACCGGCTCCCCGTCGCGTGTGACGAAGAACAGGTTTTCGGGATGGAACCGGGGGTCGTCGATCAGGTCCTTGCGGCACCGGTCAGGGGTCCAGTTCCGGCCGACGTTCCCCTCCATGATGGCGCACCACGCGGCCTCGTCTCCGGGACGGTAGGTCCGGAGCTCGTAACCCTCGGAGACAATGATATCGGGCAGATCTTCCAGGTGGTCCCGAATCATGGCGAGCTGGGGCAACGGCTTCCCGGCCGATGGCTTCTTGGCCTTGGATCGACGTGAGAAGAGCCTTCGGAACATGCAACGATTCCTACTGGGGTCTGGGAAAGACGTGGTGCGCGAGCAGGCCGGCGAGAAGGGGAAACACGAACGTGCAGGCGTACCGGATGATCGCGAACCGGGGTCCCATGATGGCGAGTTCGAAGGGGAGCTTTCCCAGGCCGAGGAGGGCCCACGCTGAGACATAGGCCACCATGCTGCCGAGCCCCGCCCCGGCGCGGTAGATGGAGGCGACGATAGGGAAGCTGATGTACGGACCGCCCGGGGTGAGGGTCCCGAGCAGACTCGCGATGAGTATGCCCTTGAGGCCCGCCTCTTGCCCGAGCCAACGGGTGATCCACTCCCGGGGAATCACGATCTCGATGAAGCCGGCGACGATGAAGGCCGCCACGAGGAGAGGAAGGAACCTGACGAAGGTCTTCGCCCCGGCCTTGAGGCCCTCGATGTGTCCGCCGCCCCCCTGCACGTAGGCGACCGTGAAGAGCAGAGCGGCGATCACGAGCATGACGATGGTTGCGGTACTCGATGGAATAACCAAGCGTTAGGTCGCCGGCTCTGCAGGCGAGACTCCCCGGGATTGATCCGATGCCTGGCAGTCAGAACGCCAGAATGTCTGAGCGTCGATGGAGACACCGGTGTGGCTCGGCGCATTCGCCCGACCGGTCACGCGACGCAGAGAAACTCCCGGCCCTCGGCCAAACCCAAGGCCTCGAGGCGCGTGCGGATTAGGGCCCGGGCCCCGCGCGACGGCACGGCGGCAAGGATAAGTGGCCGGCCTGAAGATCGGTGGACGTCTGGGAGGTCGTCGGGAGAGATGATGGGCGCACCGCGGCGCGTGCTCCCGATTTTCCTCGGGTCGATGTCCACGAAGGCGATCAGGTCGACGCCCCTGCGCTGGAGGTGTTTTGAAAGCCGACGGCCTATCTGGCCGGCCCCCCAGACTACGGCGCGCGGGTCTGTGCGCAACGGCCCCAACCTGAGGTAGTGGGCCTTCGCCCGGATGAAGTTTTCCACCGAATAGCGTCCGTCCCGTCGGGTCAGGCGCGACGGACCCTCGCGCCAGTAGAAGAGGAGACGGGGGACCTTCGCGAGCCGACGATCGGCAAGGTGGAGACGCAGCCAGAGGTCGTAGTCCTCGGGCCAACCGAAATCCCTGTAGCCACCGATGGCCTCCAGGTCGGATCGACGCATCATCACCGACGGATGGGCAAGGGGGCTCTCGATGAAAATCTCTCGGGCGATGTCTGGCGGATCCACAATCCCATTGAGCCAGGATTGATAGATGCGAAACCCGTCGCCGACCCGAGGCCAGGGAAAGAACCGGATGAGCGACCCCACGACCGAGACGTCGGGGTGCTCGTGCAGATAAGATTGCTGGAGGCCGAGGCGAAGGGGGTGCGAGACGTCGTCGGCGTCCATTCTGGCAACCAAGCGCCCCTCTGCGTGCGCGAGGCTGGTGTTGAGGGCGGCGACCAGCCCGCGTCTCCTTGCGAAGATTGGTCGGACCCTACGATCTTGAGCCGCGTAGCGCTTGAGGATGTCCGCCGTGCCATCCTCGGATCCGTCGTCCACGGCAACGACCTCGAATGCCTCGAAGCGCTGCCGGCAGAGGCTCTGAAGGGCGAGATCCAGGGTGGCATCTGCGTTGTAGACAGGCAGGAGTACGGTGACGGGGAACGCCATACGTTGCAGGTGTCAGGTGTGTTGTTTCGCTCGCGGAAGTGCTGAGTAGGCGCCCTTAAGTAACCGATTCGCTCAACGCAAGTCAAGGCCTTAGAATGGCGGCAAAAGACCTTGACAAGCGATAATCGTTGACATATACTGGCACGTTCGGCACTTGGCACTTCCGAGCGGACGGTTCCTCACTCCTGGCGCTTCGCTGTCTGCCATCTCAAGACCTGTCAACCGACAGGTGACCGGGGGTACATCGCTGGATGCTGATCTCCTACCTGCCCATCTTACTGCTCCTCGCGGCAGCGGCGACCTTCGCTTTGGGCGCTCTGGTCGCTTCGCACCTTCTTGGCCCTAGTCGGCCAAATCCCGTCAAGCTTTCTCCATATGAATCCGGCGTCCCGCCTGTTGGCGACGCGCGGCTCAGGTTCCCGGTCAAGTTCTACCTGGTGGCGATGTTGTTCATCATCTTCGACATTGAGGTGGTGTTTCTCTACCCCTGGGCTGTTGTGTTCAGAGAGCTGCTGGCCCAGGGGACCCTCATCTTCACCGAGATGGTCGTCTTCGTGGTTGTCCTGTTGCTGGGCCTGGTGTACGTCTGGCGGAAGGGGGGCCTGGAGTGGGAATAGAAACCGGGCTGGGTGATGGTGTTATCACCACGACGTTGGACAAGATGATCAACTGGGCACGGAGGAATTCCCTCTGGCCCATGCCGTTCGGCACGGCCTGCTGCGCGATCGAGATGATGGCGACCCTCGCCGGGCGCTACGACCTGGCTCGGTTCGGCGCGGAGGCCATTCGTTTTTCTCCCCGGCAGTCGGACCTGTTGATCGTTTCGGGCCGGATCGCCATCAAGATGATGCCGGTGCTCAAGAAGATCTACGACCAGATGCCCGATCCCAAGTGGGTTATCTCGATGGGCGCCTGTGCGTCCTCCGGGGGCGTTTTCAACACCTATACGCTGGTGCAGGGGGTGGACCAATTCATCCCTGTGGACGTGTACGTGCCGGGGTGTCCTCCCCGTCCGGAGGACCTGATCTACGCGCTGATGAAGATCCAGGACAAGATCGACCGGGAGCAGCCGACCCAGGCAGCCGGGAGCTGAAGGCACGCGTGATTCATCACGCGCGATCGATCAGGCGTGAAGATGGCTGAGACTCAAATCGAAGACGTGTCGACGATGGAAACCGCGAACCTCACGGCCCACAGGCTGTCGGAGCGGTTCGGCCCCGAGGTCGTTGCGCTGGTCGAGGGGCGCGACGAGTGTACGGTCGTCTGCAGGAAAGATCGTGTCGCGGAGGTCCTGACCTATCTGCGAGACGATCCGGATCTGGCCTACGACCGACTCAACGACCTGACGGCCGTCGACTATTCGGCGTATCCCGGCCGGGAGACGGGGCCCCGGTTCGGCGTGGTCTACCACCTCTACTCCCATCCGCACCATCACCGCTTCCGTCTGCGAGCGCAGGTTGATGAGGCCGACTGCCTGATCACTTCGGCCTGTTCGGTCTGGAAGGGCGCCGAATGGCCCGAGCGCGAGGCCTTCGACATGTTCGGCATCCGCTTCGAGGGGCATCCGGACCTGCGGCGGATTCTGATGCCCGTCAACTTCCGGCATTACCCCCTGCGGAAGGACTACCCGGTCCAAGGCATGGGTGAACGTGATGTGCTGGCGCCGGAAGACCCGGGCTTCGAGGGCAACCCCTTTACCGGTAGTGAGCAAGATGCAGATGACCCCCTGGCCTCGGAGCGCATGGTCCTGAACCTGGGGCCCCAGCACCCGGCCACGCATGGAACGCTTCGGTTGACACTTGAGCTCGAAGCGGAGCGCATCGTCAGGTGCGTGCCCGACATCGGTTACCTGCACACCGGGTTCGAGAAACTGGGTGAGCATCACACCTACAATCAGTGGGTGACCGTTACCGATCGGATGAACTACCTCTCGCCCCTGTCCAACAACATCGGCTACGCGATGACGGTCGAGAAGCTGATGGGTCTGGAGGTGCCGCCTCGGGCGATGGCCATCCGAGTGATTCTGGCGGAGCTCTCCCGGATCGCCGACCACTTGGTGTGGCTGGGAACCCACGCGCTGGACATTGGGGCATTCACCGCCTTTCTGTATACGTTCGAACAGCGCGAGCGGCTCTACAACATCTTCGAGGCGACTACGGGAGCACGGCTTACCACCAGCTACACGCGGGTTGGCGGGTTGGGGTGGGACGTTCCCGATGATTTCACGGAGATGGTCCAGGATTTCGAGGGCCAGTTCACTCAGTCTCTGGACGAGGTGGACCGGCTGCTCACACGCAACCGGATCTGGATGGATCGCACGAAGGATATCGGCGTGGTTTCCGCGCAGGAGGCCATTGCGTGGAACATGACCGGGCCGGTACTCCGAGGGTCGGGCGTGGACTTCGACCTGAGGAAGACCGAGCCCTACTGCGGCTATGAGGACTACGATTTCGAAGTGCCGGTGGGTGCTAATGGCGACGTGTACGACCGGTACCTGGTCCGGATGGAGGAGATGCTGCAGAGCCTGCACATCGTCGAGCAGGCCGTAAAGGGCCTCCCGGACGGCCCGGTGAAGGTGGACGATTCCAAGGTGATCCTACCGGAGAAGGACGATGTCTACTCGGGGATGGAGTCTCTGATCCACCACTTCAAGGTCACGATGGACGGGCACGGGCTGACCCCGCCGCTGGGCGAGGTTTACGTGGCCACAGAAGCACCGAACGGGGAACTGGGTTTCTACATCGTGAGCGACGGATCGGACTGCGCCTATCGGATGCGTGTGCGGCCCCCTTCCCTGATGAATTATCAGGCCTTCCCGGAGATGGTGAAGGGACTCATGATCGCCGACGTGGTGGCGGTGCTGGGCAGCCTCAATGTGATCGCGGGCGAACTCGACAGGTAATGCGGCTGCCCTCCGGCCGGGTCGGCCGGGGCGCAGCGCCGGACGCTTCATTTCTGCAATTGGACCGGGACTTACAGATGGCTGTGGAGCTTTCCGAAGAGGCGAAGCACGCGTGCGGAGAGATCGTCGCGCGGTACCCGGAGGAGTGGAAGCAGGCGGCCATTCTGCCGATACTCCACCGGATCCAGCGCGAGCTGGGGTATGTTCCGCTTGAGGGGATCCGGTACATCGCCGACCTCCTGGAACTGCCGACCGCCCGCGCCGCTGGGGTGATGAGCTTCTACCCGATGTTCTTCAAGGTCCCCGTCGGCAGGCACGTGATCCAGATCTGCAGCACGCTCTCGTGTGCGCTCTGCGGGGCCGAGGAGGTCGTCGACTACCTCAAGGAGAAGCTGAAGATCGATGTGGACGAGACCACGAGCGATGGGAAGTTCACGCTGGTAAAGGTGGAGTGTCTTGCCGCGTGCGACGACGCGCCCGCGATTCGGATCAACGACCGTCTCCACGGGCGGATGACAAAGGAGAAGCTGGACCAGATCCTTGACGATCTCGAGTAGGCGGGGGAGACCCCAAGGTGATCGTACATATCACGCTACCAGAAACCAGGTTGGCTCGATGGCTGTAGAAGAGCACAAGATCATCACCAAGCTGCTTGACGTCGAGGGCCTTCGCGACATCCAGGTCTACAAGGCCCACGGCGGCTACGAGGCGCTCGAGAAGGCCCTCAAGACGGGGCCCGACGAAGTGATCCAGGAGGTCCAGGATTCGGGTCTTTCGGGCCGCGGCGGTGCGTGGTTCAGCACCGGCATGAAGTGGAGCTTCATGCCCAAGGAGCCAGCGGTCCCCTCGTATCTTTGCGTGAACGCCGACGAGAGCGAGCCGGGAACCTTCAAGGACAGGAAGCTGCTGCGCGGGAATCCGCACCAGCTCCTGGAAGGTACCATCATCGCGTCATACGCGATTCGGGCCAGTGCTGCCTACATCTACGTGCGGGGCGAGATGTGGGAAGAGATGGTCCAGATGGAAGAGGTGATCGCGCAGGCCCGGGAGGCGGGCTATGTGGGGAAGAACATCCTCGGATCGGGCTACGATCTCGAGGTCTACACCCACCCCGGGGCCGGGGCCTACATCTGTGGCGAGGAAACCGGGCTCATGCAGTCGCTCGAGGGGCATCGGGCCCAGCCGCGCGTGAAGCCGCCGTTTCCGGCCCAGAAGGGGATCTTCGGCTGTCCGACGACGGTCAACAACGTCCAGACCCTCTCCTACGTGCCTCATATCATCAACAACGGCGCTGAGTGGTTCAAGGGAATCGGGAGCGAGCAGTATCCCGGCTCGTTCATCTTCTGTGTGAGCGGGCACGTGAAGAACCCTGGGATATTCGAGCTGGAGTGCGGGTCGGCGACGATGCGCGAGATCATCTTCGACCTGGCGGGCGGGCTCTACGACGGCCGCAAGCTGAAGGCCGTGATCCCCGGCGGGGCCTCCACATCGCCGATGACGCCGGACCAGATCGACATCGTGATGGATCCCGCCAATTTCGCTCTGCCCGGTCGAGGCGAGTTCCAGGGCATGTTCGGAACTGGCGGAATCATCGTGATGGACGACACCGCCTGTATGGTTGACGCGCTACTCAACCTGATGAACTTCTTCGCCCACGAGTCGTGCGGCCAGTGTACGCCCTGCAGGGAGGGCTGCCCCTGGACTCGGGACATCGTGTGGCGGATCGAGCACGGGCAGGGCAAGCCGGGAGACCTCGACACCTTGCTGGAGCTGGCCGATCAGGTGGCCGGCTTCCTGAGCCCGAGATATTCGACGATTTGTCTGTTCGGACCGGCGTTCTCCTATCCCATCACCGGGTTCGTGCAGACCTTCCGGGCGGAGTTCGAGGCCCACATCGAGCAACACGGGTGCCCCATCCGCCAGGACAAGTCGGTCAAGGTACCCGCATAGCAGTTGACGAACACGATGGATGGGGCCTCAGGGAGAAACGACTCCCGTACGAGGCGTAAGACTTCTGGACGGCTATGGCGACGTTTACGATAGACGGCAAAGAGATCGAGATCGTGGCGGGTGAGAACGTCCTGAAGACGGCTCTTGCCAACGACGTCTATATCCCCCACTACTGCTATCACCCCGGGCTGTCAGCCCCGGCGAACTGCCGGATGTGCCTGGTGGAGATCGAGATGGGTGGGCGGCGGGGTCTGATGCCGGCGTGCACGGCCACGCCCGCCGAGGGCATGATCGTGGAGACCCAGACGGAGGGGGTGAAGTCGAACCAGCGGGCGGTGATGGAGTTCCTGCTGGCGAACCATCCGCTGGACTGCCCTGTCTGCGACCAGGCCGGAGAGTGCGGCCTGCAGGACTACAGCTACACCTACGGTGCCGATCGGAGCCGATTCCGCGAGAAGAAGAACGTGCAGCCGAAGAAGGATATCGGTGAGCACGTGCTTCTCTACTCCGATCGCTGCATCCGCTGCACGCGCTGCATCCGGTTCTGCGACGAGATCTCGGGAACCGGCGAGCTGGGCTACTTCAACAGGGGAGTCCACAACGAAATCGACATCTTCCCCAGAGAACGGCTGGACAACCGGCTGTCGGGGAACACGGTCGACATCTGTCCGGTGGGTGCCCTGCTCGACAAGCACTTCCTGTTCAAGCAGCGGGTCTGGTTTCTCGAGGGCGTGGATACGGTCTGCCCGGGGTGTAGCACGGGGTGCAACGTTCGCGCGGATCTCAACAAGGAACGGATCTATCGGCTCGTGCCCAGGTCGAACCTGGAGGTCAACGACTACTGGATGTGCGACGACGGCCGACACGGCTGGGGCTACGTTCACAGCGACGATCGCCTGCAGTATCCCACGGTGGGACGCGGGGACGAGAGGGCCCCGGCGCTGTGGGACGCAGCCATCGAGGCCGTGACGAAGGGCTTCCAGGATGCCCGGGAGGCCGGCGGCGAGGGCGCGGTGGCTGGCGTCGCCTCGGGCCACCTGACGGACGAGGAGAACGCCCTCTTCGGTAGGATGTTCGGCGGTGTGTTGAAGGGAGGGGCGGTCGCCATCCGTTCCAAGGTGAGTTCGGAAGACGATGTGACCTTCATGAGCGGCTTCACCATTCGGGCCGACCGGTCGCCCAGTTCCCAGGGGGCGCAGCAGGCCCTGGAAGCGGAAGGGATCGCCGCGGCGGATCCCGCCGAGATCTGGGACGGGATCCGCGAGAAGCGAATCCGGGCGCTCTACCTTCTGGGTGGGGATCCACAGGACCGGCTGTCGGAAGCGGAACGGGAGGCGCTGGGCGGACTGGACTTCCTGGTGGTGCAGGATATCCTGGCAAACGAGCTGACCGAGCTGGCCGACGTGGTGTTGCCCGGGGCGGCTTTCATCGAGAAGGACGGTCACATCACCAACTTCGCTGGCCTGGCGCAGCCGATCCAGCGCGGATTCGATCCGCCGGGTGATGCCCGGGCCGATTGGGCGATCATACAGGATGTGGCGAATGCGCTGGGTGGGCCCTTTGCATACGCCAGCGTCGAGGAAATACGAGGCTGAAAGCTCCGAGTTCCAAGTTCCCAGGTTTCGCTGGACGGGCTTGGGGAGGAGGGGCGTGGGAGCAAGAGGGTGC
>JASLMQ010000516.1 GCA_030746455.1 Candidatus Latescibacterota bacterium | reverse complement strand
CGACTACTATGCTCGCAACATCCGGGAGAACGAGGAAAACCGACGCCCACGCGCCTGAGGGACGATTCACCAGCTCGTGGTCTACGACGAGAGGAGTGAAGAGATGAGGTGGGTCCACATCTATCTCACCACGGAAGAGGCCGACAGACAGAGACGCCGGCACACGCTCAGCTGCAATCACATCGAGTTCATCGAGTTCCAGGGGGATGAGGAGGCCACGGTGTACCTGGCGTCGGGCAAGAGCCTTCACACCAAGGATGCACAGTTGGTGATCAATCTGTCTATGGCCACGCAATAGGCCTGACCCTGCGTGTGCAGGGATCGTCGGGCTTTCCTCACCTTGCGCGCCTTGACAAAGGACAAGTCTGGCCTGGGTTTCAACTGAACGGAGGGAAGAGAGATGAGATCATCTGCGCCAAGGATGGTCGTCACGGCAGCCGTCTTGACAGGATTGATGGCAGCAGGGGTTCCCGCGGATGAAGAGCTTCCACAGGAACTACGGGGATTCAGCGGCCTCGTACGAGGTGAGGTCGCTTCGAAGGGCGAGAAGCACACCTTTACCTTCAAGGTCTATCGAGTGCTCCGGGTCTGGAAGAACAGCAAAGCGGAAGAGCCGAAATCCATCATCGGACGGACCATTCGGATCAATCCCCGCTGGGAGAAGGCGGACGATGGCCGGTGGCGTCCGATTGGACATCACGTTGCCTTTGTCCGGTATCTCGAAGTTGGGGCGGAGATCTCGATCGAAGTCCAGAACGCGGAGCGCTCCCACTTCAACATCCTGGAACTGGATGAAGACCAGGTGGCGACGATACGGAGTGTGGCCCTCGAGTCACAGCTCGAGGACCTGAAGGCGGAGGTGCTCAGACTGAGGGTGGAGGTGGCGGAGCTGCGATTGCTTCTTAGAGAGCTTCGCGATCAACGGTGAACTGCGAAGATCGGAACTACAAAAAACGCGAAAAACGCGAACGATCGGGTACACGGGCTGGAGAAGCCTCGCGAGAAGAGTGGGAAGCTGTGAGCCGGTGCGGGGGGCCTGACTGCGATGACATCACGCGAGCGGATGTTGACGGCGTTGGACAACGGGCGACCGGACCGGCTGCCATGCCAGGTCCACGGGTGGATGACCACCTACCTCGAGCACTACCTGGGCGGGATCGACGAGTGGGGCGCGTTCGAGCGGTTCGGGATGGACCACGCCATCTACGTGAGCCCCTCCTACACATATGACGAGAGAGATCTCGCGAACTGGCAGGTGACGCATACGGACCTCGGCGTGGACGCGAGCGGCAACCGGCGCGAGGCCACGGAGATCAGGACGCCCAGGGGCAGCCTGCAGATGTCCGTTGTGCACACCGACGTGACGGACTACACGTCCGAATACCTGCTCAAGAGCGTCGAGGATTTCGAGATCTGGGACGCCTACTACCCGATGCCGACCAGGGTAGACCTTGGCCCGGTTCAGAGGGCCAGCGATCGATTGGGTGACAAAGGGATCATCCGATCGCACCCATTCAGTTTCGGCCAGGGCAGCCCGTGGCAGAGCTTCTGTACGTTGTTTAGCACCGAGCAGGCTATTCTGTTGGGGATGGACGAACCCGAGACGCTGGAACACATCCTCGAGGCCATGGTGCGGAAGACGCTTCGTGTGACCGAGATGTGGGAGGGAACGCCGGCGGACATGGTGGAGGTGGGAGGAGGGGCCGCGTCGAGCACCGTGATCAGTCCCGACTTCTATCGGGAGTTTGGCCTCCCATACGACCGGAGGCAGAACGCGGCCCTCCAGGAGGTCGGCCTCAAGGTGGTCAATCACTTCTGCGGCGGCCTGATGCCAATGCTGGACCTGGTGGTGGAGAGCGGCGCGAACGGCCTCGAGACGATGACGCCGGAGTCCATGGGGGGCGACTGCGACCTGAGCGAGGCGTCACGCCGGATTGGCGACAAGCTCTTCTTCATCGGGGGGTTCGACCAGAACGCGGGGTTCGA
>JASLMQ010000515.1 GCA_030746455.1 Candidatus Latescibacterota bacterium | reverse complement strand
GGGGGGGGGGGCGCCCAGGCACCCAAGGACGTGGCCATGGGCGAGGTCGCCTACGGACTCTCGATCGATTTCTATGCCTGGGCCCAGGTGGCCGAGGTGGGCGAGGCGTTCGTGGGCTTCACGATGCCGGACAACCTGACGATCGTGAACCCCGACGCGCTGGCGATCGTGAAGGGGGCGCCGAACCCAGACGTCGCCCGAGCCTTTGTGCGATTCGCCATGTCGGAGCCCGGGCAGAAGCTGTGGTTCCTGAAGCAGGGCGCCCCAGGCGGTCCCGTCAAATCCCAGCTGAATCGATTCACCGTGATCCCCGACCTCTATACGAGGCACAGAGAGACCGCGGCAGTGGCGCTGAACCCCTTTGATTGGACATCGGACCTGGTCTACGACTCGGACCTCGGCTCGACCCGTCGGAGCGTTCTGAACGATCTGATCGGCGTTCTGATCATCGATTCCCACAACCAGCTTCAGCTCGCCTGGGAGCGTGCCAGGGCAGGGGGGGTGACACAGGAGGAGGTCCGGAGGCTCTCGGCTGTTCCCATCACCCTGGAGGAGTGTCTCAAGCTTGCGTCCAGCTGGCGTGATGCGGCACTGCGGAATCGCAGGCTGGCCGAATGGACGGCGTTCACCCGAGATAAATACGGCGACCCGGAAGAGCATCCGGCGACTCGCGTTCTGGACTTCCTGACGTTGTTTTTCCCCTTCGGGATCGCCGGGGCCATGGTGCTCTACGTGTGGCGTACACGCGGGCTTTGAGGAGGCGGCGTTGATCAGGGCATTCTCGTACTCAAAGGAATCCAAGAGGATGGAGACCCCGGGTCTCGCGGAGCTTCCCCGGCATATCGCCGACCGTGCCCGGATGATCTGGGTCGACCTGGAAGACCCCTCAGACGAGGAGATCGGCGTTCTCGGCGGGATCTTCGGGTTCCACGTTCTCGCGGTCGAGGACTGCATTCGCAGCGACCTCTTGCCCAAGGTCAACGCCTACGACGGGTATGCCTACGCGGTGTTCCACGCACCCGACGTCGATGACGATACCGGGCGATTGGGCACCCAAAAGGTCGACCTGTTCATCGGGTCCAACTATCTGGTCACGCACCACCCGTCGCACGTGAAGGGGATATTCGACTCGCGCGGTCAGGTGGCCAAAAGCCCAGGATCCCTTCTCCGGTCCCCCGATTGGCTGCTTCACGGGATACTCGACGTGGTCACCGACACCTTCGCACCGTTGCTCGAGCGAATGCGCGATCAGGTCGAGACCTCGAGGGACGGTCTGCTGGCCAACCCGAGGAGTGAGGACTTCGGCAGGCTGCTGGATCTGAGGCGTACGGTCTACTCGACCCGGCACGTGTTGTCCCTGCAACGCGAGGTCCTGCAGGCCATGGCCTTCGGGGATCCGGCGTGGGTGACGTCGGAGAACCAGTTCTACTTCCGTGATCTGTGCGATCGGACCAAGGTATTCGTTCAAGCGACCGAAACCTGCAGGGAGGATTTGAAGGGGGCTGTGGAGGCGCATCTGTGCCACACATCCCGGCAGACCAGCACCGCAAGCAGGACCATTGCCGTGCTGGCGGCCCTCGCCCTCCCGCTGCTGCTGGCGGCCCTCGCCCTCCCGCTGCTGCTGTCGGCCTCCATCTACCTGATGCGGCACGGCGGCCTGCCTGGTTCGGGGTCGCCCGTCGCTCACTGGGCGGTTCTCGGGGGATCGGCGCTGGCGGCCCTGGCGCTCCTCATCTATCTGATCAGGAAACGGTGGGTGTAGGCGACCCTCGTTATAGTGGTCTTGGCGGCGAAGGTCACTTGCACAGGCAAAGAGGTCATCTATGGTCAGCGTTACGCTGGAAGGGATCACCAAGCGCTTCGACCACGTGGTTGCCGTAGAACGGGTGAGCCTGGAGATCCAGAAGGGCGAGCTCTTCTTTCTCCTGGGCCCTTCGGGATGCGGCAAGACAACGTTGCTCCGCCTCATCGCCGGGTTCTACCGACCCGAAGGGGGTCGGATCCTTTTCGATGACAGAGACATTACGGGGGTGCCCCCCAACGAACGGAACACGGGGATGGTGTTCCAGAACTACGCCCTTTGGCCGCACATGACGGTGTGGAAGAACGTGGAGTACGGCCTCTCGGTGCGCAAGGTTCCTGCGGAGGAGCGATCCAGGCGGGTCGACGATGCGCTGGAGATGGTTCAGATGCAGGGCTTGAGGGATCGGTCGCCCAACCAGCTGTCGGGAGGGCAGCAGCAGCGGGTCGCCCTGGCACGCGCACTGGTGGTCGAACCCGATGTCGTGTTGCTCGACGAGCCGCTGTCGAATCTCGACGCTCGCCTCAGGCTGGAGATGCGGGAGCAGATCCAGGAGCTTCATAGGGAGATCGGGATCACGATGATCTATGTGACCCACGATCAGAAGGAGGCCCTGGCCATGGCGGACCGGATGGCCATCATGCATCAAGGGGGTGTTCGTCAGGTCGGTGCTCCCAGGGAGCTCTACGCCCGTCCGTCCAGCCGGTTCGTTGCCGATTTCGTGGGGGAGATCAACCTGCTGGTCGGGGAGGTGTCGTCCGTCGACGAGGCCCTCTCCGTCGAAACGGCAATGGGGGCCACGCGGTGCCACACCGGCTACGAGGGCATCGAGAAGGGCGATCGGGTCTCCCTTGCGGTTCGGCCGGAGGCGCTGAGCTTCCTGGATGAGGCATCGGTCGGCGGCGAAAACACGTTTGGCGGGACGGTGCGATCGGTGACCTACCTGGGAGACCTCGAGCAGTACACGGTGGAGCTGGAGGACGGAACCCGGGTCAAGGTGGTGGAGCACAACCCGCTCGAGCAGATCGCCAGACCGGGCGACCGGGTCTGCGTCGGGTTCGATCCCGGCTCGGCCGTGATCCTCAAAGACGAAGGAGAGGCCCCGTGCTGAACCGGCACGATCTAGGCTGGCCCACGCTCGCCTTCCTTGCGGGGCTGGGCATCTTCTTCATTCTGTTCCTGTTCTACCCCCTCTGGTACGCCTTCGTCAGTGCACTGGTGGTCGACGGGAAGCTCGACCTGGTGTTCTTCAAGCTTATGGTCACCAATCCGGTGCACCGCGAGGCAATCCTCAATAGCTTCCGCCTCGGGGTCTTCGCCACTCTGGCGACGACCCTTCTGAGCCTGCCGATCGCCTTCCTGTTGGTACGGTACAGCTTCCGCGGCAAAGGGATCCTAACCG
>JASLMQ010000514.1 GCA_030746455.1 Candidatus Latescibacterota bacterium | reverse complement strand
ATGTAGTGTCCCGGAGCCCCCCGCGTGCCCTGAGCACTCACCTGGCACCAGTCGCGGTGCTGCTCCCCCGCCTGTCCGTCGATCCCGAAGCTCACATAGGCCAGCACCCGGATGCCACGTGACCTGCACGCCGCCTGGAAGTCTCCGAAGGCGTCACCCGCCATGCCAGGATGAGGTGTGCCCACCTTCGTGGGGTAGTAGGCGTAACCGAAATGGCCCTTGGCGAAGGTGATGATCTCTTCTACCCCCGCAACCGAGAGCGCCCTGGCGGATCCCACGACATCGGGGTCGGAGTTCACGCGGACGTAGCCGGGCGTGTGCAGATCGAAGTGCCACGCGAGCTTCTTCATCCCCATCGCTCCTTAGGGCAGTTTGTGGAATATGGTTTGGAGGAAGTCCCGAGCTCCGGATCCCCGGGTACGCCAGGGGACTTCGAGAGAACCACAGAGTACCTATCCGACAGGTCGTGCCTGCTCGTCGCATCTTGTGCTGGCCGAGTGCTGGTAGGATCCCTTTCGGCAGGCAGGCGGCAGCCATAGCGAAGTGGGGTCTCGGAGAGGCGGTGCAAGGCCGGAGGAGCGTATGAAGGCAATCGACACGCCGTGCTCTGCACAACGCCCTCAATCCGTCCACGTCGAGTGCCCTCCGTAGCTGCTCAGCAGCGGAGGAGGGTGTATCGAGGCGCGAGGAACACGAACCTGAAAGCTCTGGATAGAAGGGCCATCCTGGTATTCACCAGCCCGCGCCCCTCGATACAATCCTGGGCTCGGACAGACCCCTCGCCCAGGATCACTCGGGGAGGACGGGGTTGATGCGTGGGCAAGATGAAGCCCTTCACATTCGATCAATGCAGACCAGTGTACCCTCGAGCCCCGATCTTCACCAACGCCTTGATCCCCTCCCTCCGCCGAAGCGCCTCGAAGGCCTCGTTGATCTCCTCCAGAGGGTAAGGATTCTCCAGATCCAGCCACACCGAGGCATCCAGCCGCCCAGACGCTATCAGCTCCATCACCCGGTCGTGCGTCTCCGCCTCGTCGTATCCGCCGTTGTAGAACGTGAAGCTCCCCTTCGCATTCCTGGGCAGGATCGTGCACTTGCCGAAGTCATCCATCCCGTAGATCCCCAGCGTCCCACCCGGCGAGAGCACCGACAGAGCGAGGTCTCCCACGCCCTGCTTCCCCACGGCATCGATCGCGAAGTCGAATCCCTCGGAACAAAGCTCGAGCAACCTCTCGCTCACGTCCCTGGCCTTGTAGTCCAGGAAATGCGTCGCACCCACCTTCCGCGACGCTTCTTCCCGCCCCCCTGCACCCACAACGGCCACCTGCATCGCCCCCAGGTTCGCGGCGTGCGCAGCGAAGGCCAGGCCGTTCCCGCCCGAGCCGAACACGACCACACGCGCCCCTTCCGGAACGCCCATCCGTGTCAGATAGCTCAACGTCTCCCGCCACGTGATCACCATCGTGGCTGCTGCAGGATCGACGTCCGCGGGCAGCGGTCTCACCCGCCGCCACGCCCGCCATTCCGCGGGTGGCAGGCCATCCTCCTCCATCGCCCGGAAGTCCCTCGCGACCCCCTGCTCCGCGAAGCCGCCCCACCTTACGTCGTATCCCCCAGCCGGTTCGGTTCCCACCCGGGAGATCAGGTCGCCCTTCTTCAGGTACCGGACCTTGGGCCCAACGGCGACCACTCGTCCGGTGCTCTCGTGTCCCAGCACCGCGGGGAAGGTCGCGAAGGGCAGGGATCCGTCAATCAGGTGGAGATCCGTTCCCGTGCAGATCGCGCCGTACAGGATCTCGCACAGCGCGTCGTACTCCCCCATCTCCGGCTCGGGGATCTCCGTCACCCTGAGCACATTCGGCTTCTCGACAACGGCGGCCTTCATCAGAGCTCCCTTCCCCGGAGATCGCTTCCCGTCTCTGTGGTTCCGCACATCTCCCGGATTCAGGCCTTCCACGAGGATCAGATGTCCGTCCACACCGAGTGCCTGAATCGTCCCCAGGGGCGATTCAGGTGTATCGAGGTGCAGGTATCAGGAAAGCCTGCGTAGGCTCGGTTCTCGTGGCAGTCGGATTCGCCAGGCCCGCCCTTCGATACAATCCTGGGCTCGTGCACAGCCCTCGCCCAGGATCACTCAGGTAGACGGGGTTGATGACCTTCAAGATGGGGCAATGGACTCAAGCTACCCCCCCGCCTTGCCCGGTCCCTTGTACTCCCTCCCAAACGGCAACCCGAACGGCTCGTCGAACGGCCGAAAGGGAACCATAGCGGCAATCTCGTCCAGGCGCGTCAACACCTCCTCGGGCAGCGGTCCTTTCTCTACCTCTGCCACGTTGCCTTCCACCTCCTCCGCGGATCGCGCCCCGGTCAGCATGCACGTGATGTCCGGATTCGACATCACGAACCGGTGAGCCGCCTCGGTGATGGACATGCCGATCTCGTCCAGGAACGCGTAGAGCGCCTTGTACTGCTCGCGGCGTGGTGAGCTCAGCCACCTCGCACCGTTCTCCACCTCGTCATCATACCGTCGCGCGAGCGCTCCCTGCTGCAGAGGCGACCCGAGCACGATCCCCATGCCCTGCGACACCGCTGCCGGCAGCACCTCCCGCTCGGCCTCGCGCCAGAGCAGGCTGTAGTTGAACGCCGTCAGCACCACGTCGAACTTACCCGTTCGAATGATGTGCGCCATCTCGTAGGCCGTCGTGCCTCCCACCCCGGTCGCTCGGATGGGGCCATCCGCCTTCAGGTCAGCCAGGAGCTCCAATACCGGCCCGTCGAATCGCTCCGGATCGGTCCACCAGTCGTACTGGCGAGGCCGCTCAGGCTCGTGCACGAACAGGATGTCGATGTTGTCGCGCTTGAACACGCGCAGGCTGTTCTCCACCGACCGCATCAGGCAGTCCCGATCCTGGGGATCGAACGGCTCAGGTCTGCCCCCCAGCTTGGTGGACAACACAAGCGGGGTGTCGATACCGGGCAGGATTCTACCGAGCACCTCCTCGCTGTCGCCGTAGCTGGGGGCCGTATCCACGTAGTTCATCCCCAGCTCCACCGCACGCTGGACGGCCCCCCTCGCCTGCTCGAACGGCCCTTGGCGCGAGGTCACGAACGCGCCCCCCATCGCGATCTCGCTCACTTCGATGCCGGTCTTGCCGAGCTGCTTGCGGTTCATCTTCGTTCTCCTAATCCGATCTGTTTCCGCAGGAGCTTTGAGGGTCAGACGTCAGACGTGAGAAGTCAGACGACGCAATCGTGCAGGCCCACAGCCCTGGAGTTCCGCGACCGGATCTATCAGGGTGCGGAACTCCCAAGCTGAGCGAGGCACCGGCCGAGATCAGCCGTCGTCTCAAGTCTCACTTCTCACGTCTCACTGCTTCTCAATACCTGTGTTTTTAGTGCCCACGCTCCGGAGATCACACCATGTCGATGGCAGTGGATAGCGCCACGCCCATCACATATCCAAGCAACGACCCCACGAACAACGGCCGCTCAGGGAAGGGGAGCTGGGGGGGGTATGTCTACGGCTCGAACCATCCATCCCGCGTCGCCGACAGATACGGCGATAGGCCTTCGAAGGCCATCAGGTCCACCCGGCCGGGAACCACCAGCATCACCATCCGGTCCCTCCCGAGCGCGTGTTCCGTCACCTGCGGGTCGGTCATCGATGAACGGAAAAGCACGCCGCCCGTCTCCGCGTCCCGCATCGAGAAGCACACCCCGTTCCGGTTGTCGATCCGCACCGTGTCCGCCACCGTCTTGGCGAACACCCGCGCCCCTGCGAAATACTGACCGGCATTCTGGTAGAAGTCCACCAGCCCGCTCTCGGGCAGGTGATGAACGACCTGGGCGTCGGCGAGCACGAGAGCCATCACCGCGTCCTGCACCTTGTTGTCGCTGGTCACGCGCAGCTCATAGGTAGCCCCCTCGCGCGCCTCCGGGATCGTCAGCGAAGTCCAGCGGAACGCCCTCTTGGGAGAGTGGAACCGATTGACGATGGGGGGAACCGTGGCCGTGTCGATCGCGACAGCCGATACCTCCCGTCCCTCGGCATCGAACGCAGAGATCCTGACGGCGGGTACGGGCTTGCGCCACCGCGTCACGAAGGACAGCCGGATGTCGAGATCCCCACCCGAGTTCGGGCGAAGGTACGCGCGCCCTTGGACCGCTCCCTCTGCGTCGGCATCGAGCGACACGTAGGTGTCGCGCCGCACGAAGGGCGCTTCCATCCCCAGGCCCTCTCGTGAGGCCGCAGACATCCCCGTCAGAATGGGCAGCAGAAACTGTCGGTAGAGCTGATGCCCGTAGTAGCGCTGGCTGGGCACACTGGGCGAACCCCAATGGTGATCCGGAACCAGATCCGCCAGTGCCCGGGCCACATCCCATCCCACCTCGGCGAATCTCCTGTCACCCGTCTGCGCGTGGGCCCAACCGCAAGCGATCGCCTTCTCGGTGCCGTAGATCCCACCGTCTTCCAGACCGGGGTATCCGAGCTCGGCCAGGTTCCCCAGCATGGCCGTCCTCTGAAGATCGTCCCCCCACAGCCGGTGCTGCAGGATGAGCCCGTTGTAGAGGTAGATCTCCGGCGACCGGAAGATCCGGAGCTCCGGGTTGTACTCCCGATCGATCGCGAGGGCCAGCCACTCGCGCGCGAAGGCTTCGACCTCGGGATCTCCCGTCTGCTCGTAAGCGTTCGCCCAGAAGACGTTCATGTTGTAGAGCTCACGTCCCCATCCGCGACGTGTCTCCGGGTTGCCCCGATTGTCGGCTGTCGCGGCCCGTTTCGTTCCGGCAATGACCTCCTCCATCACCTCCCGCGCTCGCTCGTCGCCCGTCAGGTGATAGGTGGCCGCCAGGAAGTGCACCTTCATCGCCTTGTGCATGTGGAGCGGCTTCCAGGGAAGGGGCATCCCCGCCGCAGCGGCCTGGTATCCCGTCGGATACCCCCTCGTGTTGTAGTGGTTCGTGGCCACGTCCATGGCAAACCGCGCCGTGGTCTCGCCCTCCTCGTAGAAATGCCGGCCACCCCCGCGCAGAAAGAGCACCCACGGGATCAGCTGGGAGTCGTACTGCAGTCCGTCGAACCATCGATAGAGCACACCCCCGGGGTTCGCCCATCGCATCATTCCGAATCGCCAGAGGCCATAGTCGTGGGTCTGCGCCCAGCGCCCCGTGGCCATCCGGCCGATCTGGTCGAGCGCTCGCTCGATGTCGGGGTATCGCTCCCGGTCGACTGGTGCGATGTCGAATCCCATGAAGGGCACACGAGTCGCCCATTTCGGATCCTGCCGGATCACGACCGGGTGTTGGGTGACCGAATTAAGCTCGGGGATGGACCGACGAGAGGAGGCATCGTAGAAGAACACCGTCAGCTCGTGCGTGCGCGCTGCGCCCTCGGCCGTGTGCAGAAAGTACGGGTTCTTCGAGTATTCGTGGATGTAGTGCCCCTCGCCGTCGATCCAATTGTACCGGTTCCACTCGGTGGACCTGTTGTAGAAGTCCTCCGGCATCAGGTCCTGGGGTCCGAAGCCCATGCGCCCCGCGTCTGGCGGCCAGAGCTGGATCCCCAGCTGCCGGTCCCTCACCGTGAATGCCGTCGGGAACATCTGCCAGGCGTGGCGCAGACTGATCCCCACCCCACGACCGTACACGTTCTGAAGCGCAATCCATCCTCCAAGGTGCTCGCCGCTGGCCACATCCCTTCCGTCCACCGCGAGGCTGAAGCGATCCGCAGCGGCCTGGATCGCCGCCACACGCCCGCCCGTCCCAAGAGGCGCCTCGTGGCTCTGGCTCCCGTAGTCGGACAGGCCGACGCGAACCGTGCTGGCGCGTCCCACATCGGGCGAAAGGCGAAGCGACCATTCCCTTGCCCCTACCTGCGTGTCCTTCACCATCCAGGTGAGCGTGTGGGTGATGCGGACGAAGCACTCATCCCTGAAGAACCGATACCTGACCTCGAGCTTCGCGGCACGTTCGCCCTCTCGATCCAGGAAGTGCCCCGTGCCCTTTACCACGGCCCTAGCGGGAGAGGCCTGCTCAAGGTCCAGCCGCCATCCCTCGAGCCGGCATGGCCATCTGCCTGTGCCATCTTCCAGAATCAGGACATGCTCGGGGCCGAAGGTCTTGAGGCAGGGCTCCCCGTGCAGCCATACCTCCCCGAATAGCTGGTTCTTTCCGTTGAGCAGATCCACCTCGAGCGGACCGGTGGACACGTGGACCCCGTTGCCGGTGGTGGTCGCCAGCGGCTCGCCCTGCGGCTCGGGCCCCCACTGACCGGGCTCAAAGAAATACCGCCTGTCGGTCGACGCCACGAATCGCAGAAGCAGCCACTTGACCGACGCCTTCTCCGGCTGCCACCAACCCGTCACCTCTGCCTCGAAGGGAACTGCGTAGCCCAGGTCATCCACCACTCGCCCGCCGGGCGCCTCTGCCAGCTTGCCCTCCGGGAACACCACCCCTACGGCGACGGGCCAATCCAGCACCGGTCCTTCCCGTTCTTCGGGCTCCAGGACCTCCAGGGCGATGCGCTCAGGGCTCGGTGCTTCCGCCCAGGCCCAGCACCCACCCCCCAAGTGGATTCCGAATAGCAGAAGCAACACCAGGTGGCGTTGCGACCATTTCATACGTATCACCGCCATTGTTGTTTCCTGTTTG
>JASLMQ010000513.1 GCA_030746455.1 Candidatus Latescibacterota bacterium | reverse complement strand
GGCCGTTGTCGTGGCGATCTGGATCGAGAAGGGCCTGGCCATGGTCACGGTCGCCTATGTGCCCTCACCCCTGGGGAAGGTGACCGACTATGCGCCCACGGGTCCCGAGATCGCCATTACCGTTGGGGTATACGCGCTGGGTTTTCTCTTGCTGACCGTACTGTACAATATCGTGTTGAACGTTCGGGAACGTCTCGAAGTCACACCATCAAGCCCGTGACCGGCGGAGGGGGAGGAGCCGCTAGGGTGAGCAGGTATTGCTGACCCTTCATTCCAATATCAAGCAGGACATCTATTAGGCGAGTCGAAATCGGGAACCGACAGTCCACCAAGGCAGAAAAGGAGGCAACGATGGCTGATTCAGGCCAGAACGGTACGCCGTTGTTGGACGAACTGGAAGAGGGGCCCTGGCCCAGCTTTGTCACGCAGATAAAGGAAATGGCCGAAGAAAAGCCAGCGGCCAAGGCCCTGCTGCAGCTGCTGGAGCGTTCCTATGCCGAGAAGATCGGGCACTGGAAGCACGGTGGCATCGTGGGCGTGATGGGGTATGGTGGCGGCGTCATCGGGCGCTACAACGACGTCCCCGAGGACTTCCCGGACATCGCCCATTTCCATACGCTGCGCGTGAACATGCCCAGCGGCTGGTTCTACACCTCCGACGCCTTGAAGACCCTCTGTGACATCTGGGATCGGCACGGTTCCGGCCTCACCAACATGCACGGGTCCACCGGCGACATCATCCTGTTGGGCACCACGACGGATGAGCTGGAGCCCACGTTCCAGGAGCTCACCGAGGCCGGTTTCGACCTGGGTGGCTCCGGCTCCGCGGTGCGTACACCCAGCTGCTGTGTGGGGCCTGCCCGTTGCGAGTGGGCGTGCTTCGACACGCTGGACCTGACGAACGATCTGACTCAGACCTTCCAGGACGAGCTCCACCGCCCGGCCTTCCCGTACAAGTTCAAGTTCAAGGCCGCCGGGTGCCCGAACGACTGCGTGGCATCGGTCGCCCGGGCCGACATGTCGATCATCGGTACGTGGCGCGACGAAATCCAAATCGACCAGGCCGAGGTCAAGGCCGCGGTGGACGGTGGCCTGGACATCGTCGAGGACGTGTGCGGCCGGTGCCCGACCCAATGCATGGCCTGGGACGGCGAGGCACTCGAGATCGACGACGAGAACTGCGTGAAGTGCATGCACTGCATCAACGTGATGCCCAAGGCCCTGGCGCCCGGGAAGGACCGTGGAGCCACGATCATGCTGGGCGGCAAGGCGCCGATCGTCGATGGGGCCCTGCTCTCATCCGTGCTGGTGCCTTTCATGAAGCTGGAGCCGCCTTACGAGGAGCTCAAGGACCTCACGGAGCGGATCTGGGAGTTCTGGGGCGAAAACGGCAAGAACCGCGAGCGCGTGGGCGAGCTCATGCAGCGCGTCGGATTGGGGAACTTCCTCGAAGAGATCGAGCTGGATCCGGTGCCGGAGATGGTCGCCCATCCCCGGGAGAACCCCTACGTCTTCTACGAGGAGTACTTCGAGGAGGGTGACGAGGAAGAAGAGGAAGAAGAGGACGAGTAGGCCTCTTCCCGACACCTTCTGGCATTGCACACTGCTTACACCTCTCTTCAGGGAGATAGTCCATGGCGACGGAAAGAAAGACCGATATCGGCCCCCCGAACTACCAGGAGTTCCTTCCCCCGGTCATCAAGGCCAACTACGGAACGTGGAAGTACCATGAGAAGATCAAGTCGGGTGTGATGGTGCACGTGGGCCAGACCGGCGACAAGCTGTTTACGGTGCGTGCGTCTTCCCCCAGACTGCTGGGAACCAAGCGGATTCGCGTGTTCGCAGAGCTAGCCGAGAAGTACTGCGACGGCTACCTGCGGTTCACCAGCCGGAACAACGTCGAGTTCCTGCTGACGGACGAGTCCAACATCGACCCCCTGATCAAGGAGCTCGAGGACATCGGCCACCCCGTGGGCGGCATCGGGAACGCCATCTCGAACATCGTCCACACGCAGGGCTGGATCCACTGCCACTCGGCGGCGACGGACGCTTCCGGCATCGTCAAGGCCGTGATGGACGATCTGAACGACCACTTCACGGGCAAGGTGGAGATCCCGGGCAAGCTGCGCGTGGCGCTGGCCTGCTGCCTGAACATGTGCGGTGCCGTGCACTGCTCCGACATCGCGATCCTGGGCGTACACCGCCGGCCGCCGACCATCGACCACAGCAACCTGAGCAAGCTTTGCGAGATTCCCAACGTGATCGCCTCCTGCCCCACGGCCGCGATCCAGACGACCACGGTCGACGGGAACCCCTCTGTGGAGGTCGACGAAGACCTGTGCATGTTCTGCGCCAACTGCTACTCGGTCTGCCCCGCACTGCCGCTGAACAACGCACTCAACGACGGGGTCTCGATCTGGGTCGGAGGCAAGGTTTCCAACGCCCGGTCCGAGCCGATGTTCTCCAAGCTGGCTGTACCCTATCTGCCGAACACCCCGCCGAGGTGGCCCGAGACCGTTGAGGCCGTCCGTAACATCGTCGACTTCTGGATCAAGAACGCCAAGAATCACGAGCGTCTGGGCGAGCTCATCGAGCGCATCGGCTGGCCCAAGTTCTTCGAGCAGACGGGCATCGAGTTCACCAAGGATCACATCGACGATTTCAGGCATGCGGGCCTGACCTACAAGCGTTCTGTCCAACTCAGACACTAGGAGGCACGATATGGCGGTCTCCACCGAGGAAGTTGCAGATGCGATGTTCGAGATGGTCAGCGAGTACCAGGGCAAGAAGAAGCTCAAGGCCATGGATCTGACCAAGGCGATGAAAGAGAAGTTCGGTGCCGACGAGGCCGACAGGAAAATGTGCAAGGCCGCCATCCGGTCGCTCATAGATTCGGGCCGATGCATCTACACCTATTGGGGCGGCAGCTATATCGAGCTGCCTCAGGAGGGAGGGCCCACCGGCAGCGCCGAGTCGTAATGGCATAGAACAGCGCTGGGGCAGTTGATGTTATTCTGGATCGACAAGCGGCCGTTTACAGAGGCGTACCGGCCGGGCGGGGCGGGTGTTGTCAAATCGTGAACTCCGAGGTGACCTATGGCTGTGAAGAAGGTGAAGAAGAAGAAGAGGAAGATCCGGTCGGGGAGCGGGGCGTCGAAGGCGACGATGCGTCCCCGTCACATAGAGAAGACACCTCCCTGCCGGCACCGGTGCCCGAGCGGCAACCGGGTACGTGAATTCGTAACAACCCTCGCCCAGGCTGAACACCTTGGGAAGTCGCTCGATCAGGCCTTCGAGGAGGCCTGGGAGACCGTGACGGAGACGAGCCCCTTCCCCGCGGTTTGCGGGCGGGTCTGTCCGCACCCGTGCGAGATCGTCTGCAACCGCAAGGATCTGGACACCGCGGTCAACATCAACGAGATAGAACGCGCCATCGGCGACTTCGGGCTGGAGAAGGGGTTGAAGCTCAAGGCCCTCTCAGACGCGCCGCAGCAGGAGCAGGTGGCGGTTGTGGGTGCGGGTCCCGGCGGCCTGTCGTGCGCCTACCAGCTCGCCCGCCGGGGATATCCGGTGACGGTATACGAGGCCAGCGAGAAGCCCGGAGGGCTGCTACGCTATGGTATTCCGTCGTTCAGACTGCCAGAGGCCGTGCTGGATGGGGAGATCCAGAAGATCCTGGACCTTGGCGTCGAGCTGAAGTGCGACACCCGGATCGGCGACGGGACCTCGCTGGACGATCTGCGATCCCAGTATCAGGCCGTGTTCGTCAGCATTGGCGCGGAGAGGGGCATGAAGCTCGGCGTGGCGGGCGAAGAAGCCGAGAACGTCGTGTCGGGGGTCGACCTGCTTGGACGCATCAACCGGGGTGAGCAGGTAGACGTGGGCGACAAGGTGGTCGTGGTTGGCGGCGACAACCGGGCGTTGGACGCCGCTCGCGCATGCAGACGCCTTGGCGCAGAGGTGACCGTGGTCTTCGGGGACACGCTCGAGAAGATGCCGGCGATGAAGGAGCTGGTCCAGGGCGCCCAGGAAGAGGGCCTCACGCTCGAGTGCCTGGTGGCGGCGGTCGGCTTCAAGAAGGATGGCGACCGTGTCACGGGCGTCGAGTGTGTGCGAATGGAACTGGGCGAGCCCGACGGAGCCGGCAATCGTCAGCCTGTGACCATCGTTGGCTCGCAGTTCGAGATTCCGGTCACGGCCGTGGTCCCCGGTATCGGTCAGGAACCGAACAACGCGGGATTCGAGTCGCTCGTGAACGGAAGTGTGTGGATTCAGGCCGACAAGTACGGCGCATCGGAAAGGGCCGATGACGTCTTCGCGGGCGGTGACGCCATAGGCCTGGGCTATGTTACTACCGCGATCGGTCAGGGCCGGCAGGCCGCCGAATCGATCGACCTGAAGCTCAGAGGATTGCCGCGTGAGGAGGAACCCCTGCCGCCGATGATTCTGTGGGAAGACGATCGGATGGGGCTGCGGCTGGACGGCTACGAGGAGAAGGCACGGGCTCGCGCCGACACGCTCGCCGTGGGGGATCGGTTGAGCGGGATGGACGCGGAGGTCCGGCTTCCGATGTCCTCCGAGCAGGTGGTCGAGGAGTCCAGCCGCTGCATGAGCTGTGGTTTCTGCTCGGATTGCGAGAAGTGCT
>JASLMQ010000512.1 GCA_030746455.1 Candidatus Latescibacterota bacterium | reverse complement strand
CCTACATCGAACTTCTACCACCCAGGGACCGAGCCGTGTACCGCGATTTGAGTCTCGTGGCTTCAGGGGAGGCCCTCCGCCGGTTCGAGGCTGCCCCAAGGGCATCCTGGGAGGCCCTGTCGAATGCGTTCTGGGAAGGTCGGGATCCCGCCCCGGTAACCGAGACGAACGAGAGGCTGGTGGAACACTACCGACGTGTGACCCACGCGCACGAAGCATACGGGGAGCACACCTTCCCCTGGGATGTGAGGGGGGACGTGTATGTCCGGTACGGGAGTCCGGACTATGTGAGCCGGTCGGATGATCTGCAGCTCGAAATGGACGAACGGGTGCTCGCGGTCAAGGAGCGGCAGGTCAACCTGGCGGAGATGGCGAGGACACTGACCTTCAAGGGACAACCTCTTGCATTGGGTGTTACGCAGGGCGAGACCGGTCCTGATGAGGAGGGCTTCACTACCTCATACAAGGACCTGACGTCTACGATGGGACGACTGAATCCCGCCGCAGCAGACGAGAGCATCGAGGGGGAGTCCACGAAGTTCACACGGAGAGAGGTCCGTGAACGTGGAACCGACACCAAGTCTCTGGCCGAGCAGCAGATGACGGATACGCGCCTGGTGTCGATGGATCTGTGGAAGCCGGCCTATCCCGTACCGAAAGACGGATGGTGGGAGAGCTGGATCTATACAGACGTCGGTCCGGGTATCGAAGTGACCTTCATTCAGAAGCACGCGGGTCAACCCTTCAACTACGCAGAGGTACCCTTTGGTTTCTGGATGTCTAACCAGAGCTTCCGGATGTGGCAGGAGCTGAACCCGAAACGCGTGGTGGCAACCCTTGCGAAGCAGACTCCGGAGACGTACAGGGCGGACTTCCAGACGGGAACTCTGGAGTTCCACCTCGATACCGGACAGTACAAAGGGGAGGCCGGCGAGACGGTCCTCGAGGTGTACTACGGGATTCCGGACGAGGCACTGACGTTCGCTACCGGGGTGGAAGGTATTCCGACGGCGAAGGCGCGGAGAGGAGTGGCCGTGTACACGCAGGACGGGTGCCGCCTGCACCGGTCCGACCACGACCTGGTCTATCAGGCCACGGGGAGATCACCCGAACAGGGCAGTCGATTCTACGCAGAGATGGACCGCGTCAGCGTTCCACCGGGAACCTACCGTGTGTCGGCGCAGGTGCTGGATGTTTCGTCGGGTCGCACTGAGGTTCACGAGCGAGAGGTAACCGTCGAGCCCTTCGAAGTCGACTCGCTGCGGCTGAGCGACATCCAGCTGGCTTCGTCGATCGAGCCCTCCGCGCAAGGGCGGTTCGTGCGGCGGGGGATGAAGATCGTGCCGAACGCCGCGCAGGCCTTCGTGGTGGGACAACCGGTCTTCGTGTTCTACGAGGTCTACACTCTGGCGCGGGATGCCTTCGGCAGCACGCACTACCGGGTCGTCTACGAACTGGAGTCGGTGGCGAGGATCTCCTTCGGGGCTCGGATCCTCGGTGGACTGGGGCGCCTTCTGGGCATCGACGAGAAGGAAGGCGCGGTGACGATCGAGTACGAGCACCGGGGGAACCAGGTCGACGATTTCAGCTACCTGGAGCTGGACCTTGTGAATGCGAAGCCCGGAGACCAGATCCTGACGGTGCGGGTCACGGACATGAACTCGGGGCAGGTGACGGAGGGGAGGGTGGAGTTTGTGGTCGAATGAGGACGGCGAGGGCGCAGCGCTTGATGCGTCAGAACCGGAGCTACGAAAGACGCCCCGGATCGAGTCCGGGGCAGGCTCCAGGCGCGAAAGACAGCTGATGTGAAGACTGGCTGCGGAGGCCGACAAGGAGGACAGGAGCCATGACGGCTCGAAGCGTCCTGATCGTGGGTACGATCTGGGTGATGTTTCTGCCCAGCACGCTCTTCTCGCAGACGGCTGAGGATGCCGACTTCGACGGCAGCGGGATCGTGGATTTCGCCGACTTCGCGGCTTTCGCGAGCGCATTCGGAACGGCTGAGCCTCGATGCGATCTTGACGGCGACGGGAGGGTTGGTTTCGCCGATTTCACGACATTCGCTGCCCCGTATGGGAAGCGGGTCTCCTCAGACTCGATCGTGGAGACCTTCACTCTGGGTCTGCCCGGTGACGTGGCATTGGAGTTCGTCCGGATCGAGCCCGGCACGTTTACCATGGGTACGACGGAGAACCAGAAGCTGAGCCTCGCCTCCCAGGGGCTCTGGCAGGAGGGCGTGTTCTCGGACGAGCTACCCGCTCACAAGGTCACAATTACCCGGGCCTATATGATGGGGAAGCACGAGGTCACCGCGAAGCAGTGGATGGCAGTGATGGGCAAGACAGTTCCTAACCCCTCGGATAGACCCGTTGTTGAGGTCTCGTGGGAGGACGTTCAAAGATTCGTTGTGGCTCTGAACTCCCTGGCGCCAGCTAGCACGTATCGGCTTCCGACGGAGGCGGAATGGGAATATGCCTGCCGCGGCGGAACAGGGACATTGTGGGCTTGCGGCGATCTGGAGCGGGACGTCAAGGATCACGCCTGATAGCCCTCACCCGTGTCCCG
>JASLMQ010000511.1 GCA_030746455.1 Candidatus Latescibacterota bacterium | reverse complement strand
AACATAATCCTTATTTCGGGCCTCGGCCGAGTGGATGTGCGGTGAACTACATCGGAAGCAAGTACTCGTTGCTTGAGTTCCTCGAACGTGGCATCCTTGGCCGGGTACGGGCCAACGGCCAGGTCTTCCTAGATGTGTTCGCCGGGACCGGGATCGTGGGGTGGCACTTCAAACAGCGGGGCTTCCGGGTGGTCGCGAACGACGTCCAGTACTATGCCTACTGCCGTTGTCGGGCCCTGGTCGGCATCGACAGGCCGCCCGAATTCGCGGGGATCGTGAATGAGCTGGCCCTCGACGCGACCGATGGGGCGCAGTCGGATCCCGTGGAGGCGCTTCTGACCTATCTCAATGCCCTGGGCGGAGAGGACGGATTCGTCTACAGGACCTACTGCCCGGGCGGCACAAGGGGATCGGCGTTCGAGCGGCAGTACTTCTGCGATGAGAACGGGAGGCGGTGCGATGCGATCCGCACGCGGATCGAGGTCTGGCGCGAGCAGGCCTGGGTCACGGAGGACGAGTACTACTATATGCTGGCAAGCCTGATCGATGCGGCCGACCGCGTAGCCAACACGGCGTCGGTTTACGGCGCCTTCCTCAAGCACATCAAGAAGAGCGCCCAGAGGCCCCTGAGACTTGGAAGACTGCCGGTCGTCGGTGGCAGGGGGCGGAATGTGATCCACAATTGTGACGGCGGAGAGCTGGTGGGCGAGGTCGCGTGCGATGTGCTCTACATGGATCCGCCCTACAACCAGCGACAGTACTGCGCGAACTACCACGTTCTGGAGACGATCGCCCGGTACGACCGGCCCGAGGTCCACGGGATCACGGGCCTGAGGGACAGCGGAGACCAGAAGTCGGATTTCTGTGTCAAACGGCGGGTTCTGCCCGCATTCGAGCGTATGGTGGATCGAACGTCGGCTCGGCACGTGTTCCTGAGCTACAACAGCGAGGGACTGATGCAGAAGGACGATATCCTCGACGTAATGGGCAGGTACGGCCAGGTGGAGCTGCTAACGCAGGACTACGGGCGGTTCAGGGCCGACGTGGATCGTGAGAACCGGGTCTACAAGGCCGATCGCGTCGAGGAGTATCTCTTCTGCCTAGACAAAGGCTGATGCATGCCCGTCAATATGCCAAAGCGTGCGTTCTTCGCGTTTTCCTTCGCGTGCCCCTATAGGGCTGATCCGCCGGTGATCGACGGCCTGCTCAAAGACTGGGACGACCGGTTCCGGCTGCCGGATCTAGGCGTCCTGGAGGGCGAGGGCGCCTACGCGGAAGTCTACATGGCCTGGCACGAGACGGGCCTGTACCTGGCCCTGCAGGTCTCCAGGCCGGCCGCACTCGCGGTGGATCCGCGCAGGCCCGTGCGGGGAGACGGACTACAGGTTTGGATCGACACGCGCGACGTACGCGAGGCGCACCGGGCAAGCCGATACTGCCACCATTTCTGGTTTCTTCCCAGGGGAGGCGGCAAATCGGGGAAGGATCCCCTCGCGGGGCAGAACCGGGTCCGGAGGGCCCGAGCTCAGGCCAAAATGTGCGATCCCGCGGACCTGGGGGTCGCCTCCAGGGTGCTCAAGACCGGGTACCGGATGGAGGTCCATCTGCCGGCCGCTGCCCTGACGGGATTCGATCACGAGGAGAACAGCAGGCTGGGGTTTTCCTACCTGCTGAAGGACCGCAAGCTGGGGCGGCAGTCCTGGACGGCGGACGAGCCGCTTCCCGTGTCCTACGATCCAAGCCTGTGGGGCGCCCTGGAGTTGATCCGATAGAGGAGACGAAGCATGGAGCGGAGGACGCTGGGACGCACGGGTATGGAAGTCAGCCGGATCGGGCTGGGGCTGGCGCAGATCGGGGCGTTCGCGCTGGAGGAGGCCGATCGCGTCAGGGCGTTGGTCAACCGCGCCCTCGACTGCGGGATCACCTTCCTGGACACGGCCGCGAGCTACAGGAACAGCGAGGCGCTTGTGGGGCCTGCCCTCGCCAGCCGGCGCGACGAGTGCGTTCTGGCCACAAAATGCGGACACTGGGCCGCGGAGGTGCCCTGGACCGCCCAAACGGTGCGGGACCACATCGAGCAGAGCCTCCGGCGGCTGAGTACGGACCGCCTGGATCTGGTACAGCTCCATTCCTGCGATGTTGACGTGCTGGAGCAGGGGGACGTCATCCGCGCGCTGATGGACGCCCGTGACGCGGGGAAGACGCGTTTCGTGGGCTACAGCGGCGACAACGCGGCCGCGGAATGGGCCGTCGAGAGCGGCCTGTTCGACACGCTGCAGACCTCGTTCAACCTCGTGGACCAGCGGGCGCGTACCCGGCTTTTCCCCAGGGCGCGGCAGGCGGGAATGGGCGTCATTGTGAAGCGGACCATTGCCAACGCCACGTGGGGCGGATCGCGGGCGTCGGCGGGGACGACGGTCCAGTTCGACACCCTCCATGAGAGATCCGCGGCCATGGGTGCCCTCGGACCCGTGCCGGGGGCTCCGGACGACCCCGTGCAGACGTCGCTGGGCTTCACGCTAGCCCATCCGGAGGTCGACGTCGCGCTTGTGGGGTCGACGAACCCGGCACACGTCGAGGCGAATGTGCGGCTGGTGGAGACGGAGCTCCCCATTCGGGCTGAAGTCGTCGAGATCTGCCGTCGTCGCTTCGAGCAGGTCGGGGCCGACTGGGTGCAGCTCACCTGAGAGATGGGAACCACGAAAACCGCACAAATGAAACCCAAATACGGGGTTCTCGGTCCGATACAGTAGTGTACGGCGGGGATCTGGCCTGAGAGCAGCCCATCGTGCATCGAAGGACCCGATCGAAGCGCTTCCGCACGATCGAACGCTGGAAGACCTGAAGAACGGTTAACCCGATGTCCCAGGCAAACCCACTGCTCGAAGCCGCACAGCACGGCATCGAGCGCAGGATCGCGGACCTCCTGAGTGAGGGAGAGGAGGAGCTGATCCGTGTGTCCGCCGATCTCGATGCCCGGCGGAACTACGGCGAGCAGTGGGTGGTCGTCACGCCGAAGCAGGTCGCCGTGCTCCCAAACGGAAGCGGCGGAGATCCGGTTCGGATCCCGATCGAGTCCGTCACCCTCGCCCGTACCGAACCCCTGGTGGGGGGCGGACGCCTGGAGATCGAGCGTAAGGGTCTGCCAACGGTCCACGTACCCTACTCGAATACGCAGGCCCTCAAGTTCGCTGAGACCGCACGGGGCATCGAGCAGCTGCGTAAAT
>JASLMQ010000510.1 GCA_030746455.1 Candidatus Latescibacterota bacterium | reverse complement strand
AGAGCTGTTTCTTGAGATGGTGCGCATTCCGTCGTCGGATCTCCACGTTCCAGTCGAGTCGGTCGAGGGCCTTCAGCCCGATCGCCGCCTGCATTTCCGTCATCCTGTAGTTGTATCCCATCCGGTGATGGATGTAGGTGTAGAGCTGCTCCATCTCCAGCAGTGACCGACGCTCCTCCTCCAGGCATCCGTGGTCCTTGAAGGTCCGGGCCGTTCGGGCCATCTCCTCATCGGAGGTGGTCACCATACCCCCCTCACCGCCGGTCGTGAAGATCTTGTCCTGGCAGAAGCTGAACGCCGCCAGATGACCCAGGCTACCGACCTTTCGGCCCCGGTACTCTGCACCGTGGGCCTGGGCGGCGTCCTCGATCACCACCAGACCGTGAGTATCCGCGATTTCCATCAACGGATCCATCTCGGCCGGGTGCCCCGCAAGGTGGACGGCAATGACCCCGCGGGTGCGGTCATTCACGAGCGACGCCACCGATTTGGGGTCGATGGTATGGCTCTCGGGATCGACATCCGCGAAGACCGGGATGGCGTTCTGGTTCAGAACCGCCGACGCGCTGGCGATGAAGGTCCGCGCGGGCACGATCACCTCGTCTCCGGGCCCGATATTCGCCGCCGCGAGGGCCACATGAAGCGCCGCGGTCCCGTTACAGACCGCGATCCCGAACGCGGCCCCGCAGTACTGGGCGAACCGGTCCTGGAAGTCCATGCCCAGCGAACCCGTCCAGTAGTTCACCTTCCCGCTGTCCAGCACCTCCTGAACGGCCCGTTTCTCGTCTTCATAGAAGTATGGCCATGGGGGGAACGGATCTGTGCGTACCGGATCTCCCCCTTCGATCGCCAGCCTCGACATGCCCTGTATCTCCACCTGTTCGGTCGCCTGCCGCTCGTGCGTCAATTCAGATCGCGATCACGCGCCCAGACTCCGCGGATCGGTAGGCCGCCTCGATCAGCCTGAGGTTTGTGATTCCTTCCTCCGCACCGACCCGGGGTCGCTCGCCCCTCTCCACACAATCCGCAAAGTGCTCGAACTCCGCGGCATAGGTGTTCCGGAAGGGTTCGGCGACATCCTGCTCGCCGTCCTCACTGATCCACTTCACTGTCGGGTCGGCGAACGGCCCGATGGTCTTCTGAGCCAGAAGGCTGCCCTTCGTGCCGTAGACCTCCAGGTAGTTCTCTCGGTGGGGCACGCAGAAACCCACGTCCACGATTCCCTGGGCCCGACTCGCGAACTTCACCAGCACGTGAATGATGTCCTCGACCTCGTAGTCGAACACCGCGGTGTCCTGCATGGCCGCCACGCTCGTGACGTCCCCAAGCAGATAGCACAGAAGGTCCAGGCAGTGGGAGCCGACATCCATCAGGCACCCCCCACCCCCCATCTGTCGGACCTGACGCCACGCGTCCGGCGTTTCAGGATACCAGAAGCAGAGCTGAGCCCGTGCGGAGACCACCTGTCCGAGGGCGCCCGAATCGATCATCTCCTTCACCCGTATGTGGCTCGTATGGAACCGGAACATGAAGCCTGGCATCAGGATCCGGTCGTGCGCCGCACAGGCGCGGGCCATGTCTTCTCCCTGCTCAGCCGTCAGCGCCAGCGGCTTCTCGCAGAGCACGTGCTTGCCCGCCTGCGCGGCCTTGACCGTGTGCTCTCGATGAAGGTGAACCGGGGTGCACACGTAGACCGCATCCACCTCGGGATCGGCCAGCAGCGAATCGACATCAGCATAGGAGGCCTGCGCACCGTGCTTCCGGGCCAGGGCCTCCGCCCTGGCAACATCTCGAACCATCACAGCCTGAAGCCGACAGTTCCCTGCCTCCAGCATCCCGGGAATCGCCCGCTTGTCCGCGAATCCCCCCGCACCGATCACGCCCCATCGGATCATGTCGTCGTCCTTCCGCCACTTGAATCCGCCGCCGGCTAGACCTTCTGCTCTTCACCCAGCCGAACGGATCTGCCGATATCCCTCAGGTTCTCGGCCGTCGCCCGTATCCACGCGGCCGACCTGGCCACATCGGAGATACGCACGTGGGCAATGTGCCCCGTGAATTTCGCCCCCCCGCTCGCGATGCGCCCGATCCCCACGTCAGCTTGCCCCGTCACGATTGGCCCTGAGGTCTCGGTCTCACCCACGAGCTCACCATCAACGTAGAGCAGGACCCGAGACCCGTCGAAGACGCCGGCTACGTGGTGCCAACCGGGATCGAGGCACCGGTTCGCCCTGACGTTGCGCACACCGGTCGGCGTGTTCACCGAAAAGGTCGGCCCGGGCAGCGCTGCGCACAATCCCCCATTGTGTCCGCACTCCGCATACTTCAGGATGAACGCCGCGTCGTCGTCGGTCGTGTCGTATCGCAGAACCTTGCCGTGGGGCGTGAACTGCCGCGTATCCGACTCGTCGGGGTCCTCCCGCCAGGGCGCGAAGTACACGAACCGACCGTCGAACGCCCCGCCGTTGAAGCCGCCCGGGTTGGGAGGATAGGTGTACACGCCCCCATCGGCAGCGTCCCACGCAGCCGGATCGTCGAAGCCCTTCATCGTGTCATAGCGCAGAAGGCGGCAGTGGAACCCGTCCCTGGAGTTTTCGCCCTCGTGGAAGGGCATGTAGTAGATATAGCGCCCGTCGAAGCAGCCCCCGTCGTAGCCTTTCGTGTTCATCCCCGTCGTATCGGCCGCGTTGTAGGCCTCCCAGCTCTCAGGGTCCTCGAATGGGCCAAGGGTGTCGTATCGAACCGCCACGCTGTGTGCGTAGGGCACGTAGTAAATGTAGCGGCCGTCGAAGACGGCACCCACGCAGGTACTCAGGCCAACCGGCTTGCCGTCCATGGCCGCCCAGCTCTGGGGGGACGAGAAGTCGCCCTCCGTATCCAGCCGGAGCGCGATCCCCTCATTCTCACCAGCGGCCAGCGGGGCGAGATAGACGTATCGTCCGTCGAAGCAGGCCCCGTCGTAGCACTTCGAGCCCA
>JASLMQ010000509.1 GCA_030746455.1 Candidatus Latescibacterota bacterium | reverse complement strand
GACGACCCGCCGGCCACGATTGCAGAGGGGGGCATCATCAGGGAGGGATTCCACGGCGAGCTGGACGAGCTTCGCGAGGTGGCCTCCGGCGGACGGAGCTGGGTGGCCAGGCTGCAGGCCGAGGAGCGCGAGCGCACAGGCATCTCGTCGCTCAAGGTGGGATACAACAAGGCGTTCGGGTACTACATCGAGGTGACGAAGGCCAATCAGGACCGGGTGCCTGAAGACTACATCCGCAAGCAGACCTTGGTGAACGCCGAGAGGTACATTACGCCCGACCTGAAGGACTGGGAGGCCAAGATCCTGGGCGCCGATGAGCGTGCCAAGGAGCTGGAGAAGACGTTGTTCGCCAACCTTCGCGAGGAGGCGGCCGGGTGGGTTGAACCGGTTCAACAGGCCGCGGAGACGGTGGCGCACCTGGATGTGCTCGTGTCCTTCGCGGGGGCCGCGGCGAACAACGACTATGTCCGCCCCGTGGTGGATGACGGCACGGTACTCGATATCGAGGACGGACGCCATCCCGTGGTCGAGCGCCTGCTGCCCAGTGGGGCGTTCGTGGCGAACAGCCTGTTCTTGAACGGAGACAGCGACCAGATTTTGATCATCACCGGCCCGAACATGGCCGGCAAGTCAACGGTGCTCCGTCAGATGGGCCTCATCGTCCTGCTCGCACAATCCGGGAGCTTCGTGCCGGCAAGGTCTGCGCGGGTGGGCGTGGTGGATCGCGTGTTCACGCGGGTGGGGGCATCGGACAATCTCGCGCGGGGGGAGAGTACGTTCCTCGTGGAGATGAACGAGGCGGCCAACATTCTGAACAACGCGACGCCCAAGAGCCTGGTGCTTCTGGATGAGATCGGCCGAGGCACGAGCACGTTCGACGGCCTGAGCATCGCCTGGGCGATGACCGAGTACCTCCACAACGCAGTAGGAATCCGCCCCAGAACCCTGTTCGCCACGCACTACCACGAGCTGACCGACCTGGAGGAGCTCCTGCCGCGCGTGCGCAATTACAGCGTGGCCGTTCGGAAGCAGGGGGACCGTGTGGCCTTTCTGCACCGGCTGATTCCCGGAGGGTGCGACCGAAGCTACGGAATCGAGGTGGCCCAACTCGCCGGGATGCCGCAGGAGCTGATCGCGCGGGCCAAGGAGGTCCTGCGGCAGCTGGAGAAGAACGAGTTGTCGCTCACCCGCTCCGGGGCCCGCCTCGCCCGGCTTCGGGAAGGGAGCGACGATGGATCCCAGATCCCCCTGTTCTCGATACCCACGCCGCCCCCGTCCGACCATCCGGCCCTGAAGGCGCTGAAGGAGCTCGACATCGAGCACACCACGCCCGTGGAGGCCCTGATGAAGCTGGAGGCCCTCAAGCGGCAGGCCGATGGGGAGGAGGACGATGGGCGCGATTGAGCCCGGTACTGGGAGAGGGACCCCACGAAGGGAACAGGCAAGTGAGCGGGGGGCCGGCAGCAACGCCGGCCCCCCGCTCTCATAGGTGATTCCAGTCCAGGTCGGTCGCTATGTGCCGTCGTCCTCGGAGGTGTCTACACGGTGGACCGAGGAGACGCCGTGGACGGCCAGGACCCTCTTGAAGAGGGTGTTGAGCTGGCTCCTGTCCTTCACCTCCACGGTGAACCGGTCGCCGACGCGGCCGTGGGTCGTCTTCAGCTCGCCGCCCACCACGTGCACGCCCAGATCGGCGATGGCCTGGGTCACATCGCGAAGGAACTTGGGACGGTCGGTACCCTTCACCTCGATCTGTACGGCGAAGGCCTCGTCCTGCTCGGGGTCCCACTCCAGGTCCACGACCCGCTGGGCGTCCAGGTCCTTGCGGTTGGCATTGGGGCAGTCCCGGCGGTGGACGGAAACGCCCTGGCCCTTGGTGATGATACCCAGGACGGGATCGCCCAGCACGGGACGGCAACATCCCGCGAAGTGGATCATCAGGTTGTTGAGACCGTGGATCTTGATCGGGCTCTTCTTCTGTCGACGGGACGCGTCGGTGCGCGTCCTCTTGACCGCAGGCCGAGTGGAAGGGAAGAGCCTGTGGAAGACCCGCTCGAGTGAGAAATCGCCGTTCCCGATGCCCGCGTAGAGGTGATCGATCCCCGGAACGCCTAACTCCGAGGCCACCTCCTTCAGCCTGTCCTCATCCAGCCGCTTCCGCTGGCGCTTGAGCTCGCGCTCGAGGATCTCCTCGCCCAGCCGGACGCTGTGGGCGTGCTCCTCTATCCTTAGCCAGCGCTTGATTCGGCTCCTCGCCTTCGGGCTCTTCACGAAGCTGAGCCAGTCCCGGCTCGGGCGCTGGTGGGGCGAGGTCATCACCTCCACGGTCTTGCCCGTCTCGAGCGGGGTGGAGAGCGCGACCATCTGACCGTCCACGCGGGCACCCGTGCAGTGCAGGCCCACGTCGGTGTGCACCGCGAAGGCGAAGTCGACCGGCGTGGCACCCTCGGGGAGCTGGATCAGGTCGCCCCTGGGGGTAAAGACGTAGATCTCGTCGGGAAAGAGATCGACTTTGAGCTCTTCGATGAACTCGTGGGGATCCGTGGTCTCGGTCTGCCACTCGAGCAGGCTCCTGAGCCACGCCATGTGGCGGTCCAGCTCCGAGGGGTTTCGCTTCCCCTCCTTGTAGCGCCAGTGGGCCGCGATGCCGACCTCGGCGATCTGGTGCATTTCCCGGGTCCGGATCTGGACTTCCAGCATCATGCCGCGCGGACCGATCACGGTGGTATGCAGGGACTGGTAGCGGTTGGACTTGGGTGTGGCGATGAAGTCCTTGAACCGGGCCATCACCGGTGTGTACATGGAGTGGACCAGGCCCAATGCGTTGTAGCACTCAGATTCTGTGGAGACGAGGATCCGCATCGCCAGCAGATCGTAGATCTCCTCGAAGGCCTTGCCCTGATTCACGATCTTCCGGTGGATGCTGTAGAAATTCTTGGGTCGGCCCCTGATGTCCGCCTGGATGCCGGCCTTGCCGAGGGCGTCGAGCAGGGGGGCACGGACTTCCTCGATGTAGGACTCGCGCTCCTCGCGGGTCAGGTTGATCTTGTTGTGGAGGTCCTGGTAGGCTTCCGGCTCGAGCCACTTGAGGCTCAAGTCCTCGAGCTCGGCGCGGATCCGAGCGATTCCGAGGCGATGGGCCAGGGGCGCGTAGATGTCCCGGCTTTCCTGGGCCATTTGCTCGCGCGTCTCGGGCCTGAGGTACTCGAGGGTGCGAAGGTTGTGGAGCCGGTCGGCGAACTTGATGAGCACGACGCGGATATCCTGCGCCGTGGACAGGAGCATCTTGCGAAAGTTCTCTGCCTGCTCGGCCTCGGGTGTCTGGAAGGTCAGGTCGCGTATCTTGGTGACCCCGTCGACGAGGTCGGCGATTTCCTGGCCGAACTCGGCGGCGACCTGGGATATGGGGACGCCGGTGTCCTCTACCACGTCGTGGAGCAGGCCGGCGGAGATGGTGATGGAATCGAGGTTCAGGCCGATGAGGATACGGCCCACGGCCGCGGCGTGGGTGATGGTGAGATCGCCTGATTTCCTCTTCTGGTTCCGGTGGGCGAGCTCTGCCGCGCGGTAGGCCTTGGAGATGAGGTCGAAGTCGTGTGACGGACGGACCTTGGCTGCCCGACTGAGCAGGTCCTGGAGTTCGGGGTACTTGGATTCCTTCGCGATGATCTGCGCGATGTCCGCAGCGGATCTGTCGATCTGGGCCGCCAAGATTGCCTCCGGCTTGCTTGGGTCTGGAGGGACAGGGCCAACTTCCGGCCGCCTTTCAAATATAGGTAAATCGGCGAGAAAGTGCCAGGGGCAGCGCGCTTTTCGGGCATTCAGTCCTTGCCTGATCCGATTAACCAGAGTAACTTACGGTGTTCAGCCGGTTAATGCACGTCGCGGTCGGATCGCGACGCAGCGGGAGGCCGGGGAAGCTGGCGGGTCCTCGATGAGGAAGACGGCCTGCCCAAGGGAACGCGCGTGACGCCGTGGACGAAAGGGATGAGCTCGAGGGCAAAGGTGCGGTGTTCCGCATCTGGTTGCCCGCAGAGGAGTAGATGGCCGACACGCAGCACACGCCTGGAGAATGTCCGATGGCTGCAACACACGCGCCGGAATCCATGCACATCCTGCTGATCGACGATGACGAGGATGTCCGCACGTCGGTGGGGAACTACCTCTCCACCCGGGGCTATTGCCTCTACGAGGCCGAAAGCGGGCAGCAGGGGATCGGTATCCTCACGAGCGAGGAGATCGACATCGTGATCACCGACGTGAAGATGCCGGGCATGGATGGATTTGCCGTGCTCAAGGAGACGAGGAAGCTGTCCCCCGGAACCGAGGTCATCATGGTCACCGGGTATGGTGATATGGACATTGCGGTGCAGGCCATGCGCGAGGGGGCCTTCGACTTCTTCACAAAGCCTGTGAAGATGCGAGAGCTCCGGGCCGCCCTCGAGCGCACCGTGCGTTTCCATGCCTTGCGCCGGGACCGCGATCGAGCCGAGGAACGGCTGCGCCGATTGGGTGCGGAGGCACGCAAGCTCCACGGCCTGGGATCCATCATCGGCGAGAGCCCGAGCATCCAGAACGTGCGCGACCAGACCACCCAGGTCTGCGAGGCCGGCGACATGACCGTGCTGATCAGCGGGGAGACCGGAACCGGCAAGGAGGTGGTGGCGAGGGTCGTTCACTATGAGAGCGACCGATCGGACCGACCCTTCGTGGCGGTCGACTGCACGGCGATTCCCCAGACCCTCGTGGAGGCGGCCTTCTATGGACATGAGAAGGGCGCCTTCACCGACTGCGCGAGAGACCCGCGAGGGATATTTCGAGCAGGCCCACGGCGGCACGCTGTTCCTGGATGAGATCGGTGACATGGATCCCGACATGCAGTCGGGCCTGCTCAGGACGCTCGAGACCCGGCACATCCGTCGGGTGGGCGGGGCAGACGAGATCCCGGTGGATGTCCGCGTCGTCTCGGCTACCAATCGGGATCTGCCGGAGGCCATCGCAAGCGGGGGGTTCCGGGAGGAACTCTACTACCGGCTGAACGCGTTCACGATCCACCTCCCGCCCCTGAGGGAGCGTCCGGAGGACGTCGCCCCCCTGGCCGAGCACTTCCTCGAAGACGTGCTGCACAAGCTTCACAAGCCCGTCGAGGGGTTCACGCAGGCGGCCATCGCGCGGCTCGAGGCCCACTCCTATCCGGGCAATGTGCGGGAGCTGAAGAACACAATCGAGCACGCAGTGATTCTCTGCCAGGAGCGCCGGATCGCGCCGGGCGACCTGGAGTTCGCACCCTCCGCGGGAAGTCCCGGGGCAGCAGGGCGAGGGGGACGCCGGTCCAGGGCGCTCAGTCTGGAAAACGCTCTGGAGAGAATCCCGGATGGGGATCTCGAACTGTCGGCTATGGAGGAGGGCGCCATTCGAGAGGCCCTTCGGCGGAGCGGAGGGAGCCAGAGTCAGGCGGCCTCGCTCCTTGGGCTGTCGCGCTTCGCGCTTCGAAGGCGGCTGGCTCAGTACGAGATCGAGAGCGACGGGTCCCTCGGGGAGGGCAGGGGCTGAGCCACCGAGCCGCCGG
>JASLMQ010000508.1 GCA_030746455.1 Candidatus Latescibacterota bacterium | reverse complement strand
GAGGCCCCCTGCTCCGATGTAAGCGGAGAGCGTCGCGATACCCACGATGATAACGGCCGCGGTGCGGATGCCCGCGATGATCACCGGAAGGGCCAGCGGCACCTCCACCATCCACAGCCGCTGGCGGCGTGTGAAGCCCATGCCCATCGCGGCCTCGATGATGTCCGGCGAGATCCCGTCCAGGCCGGTGAACGTGTTCCTGACGATGGGGAGGAGGGCGTAGAGCGTGAGCGCAACGACTGCCGGGGTGACGCCGATGCCGAGGAACGTGAGGAGGAAGGCCAGCAGGGCCAGGCTGGGCACGGTCTGCACCACACCCGTGGTCCCGAGGATCAACCCCCGCACGGCCGGTCGTCGGAGGATCAACACGCCAAGGGGAAGCCCGATGACCACGGCGATGCCCGTGGCCGCTCCAGTCAGGACGAGATGTTCCAACGTCTTCTGCCAGAGCTGGGGTGCCCGCTGGATCACGAATTCCACGGCGGAGGGGTTCACTTCATGTGCTCCCAGAAGGCCTGTAGGTGGTTCGCGGGCTTCTGGAACAGCCCTTTCACGAACTCCGTGGCGGGCTCGGCTAGGATCTCTTCTTTCGGGCCCACCTGCTCCAGCTGCCCCTCGTGCATCACCGCGATCCGGTCCGCGAGGGTAAGGGCCTCGAAGATGTCGTGCGTCACAAAGACGATGGTCTTGCCCAGCCGCTCCTTGAGCCGCAACACCTCCTGCTGGAGGGTGTCGCGCGTCAGCGCATCCAGCGCGCCGAAGGGCTCGTCCATCAGAAGGTACGCGGGATCCGCAGCTAGGGCGCGCGCCACGCCCACCCGCTGCTGCTGGCCACCCGAGAGGTCGGCAGGAAAGCGCTCGAGGTATTCCTTCGGGTCGAGTTCCACGAGGCTGAGGAGCGCCTCCGCCCGGGACCTCTGCTCCTGCTTGTCGCGTCCGAGTAGGCGCAGCACGATTGAGACGTTCTCCCCGACCGTCATGTGGGGGAACAGCCCGATGCCCTGGAAGACGTAGCCGATCGACCGGCGGAGCTCGACGGGGTCCTGCGCCAGCACGTTCTGCCCGTCCACCTCGATCGCTCCACTGGTCGGCTCGATGAGGCGGTTGATCATCTTGAGCGTGGTGGTCTTGCCGCAGCCAGAAGACCCGAGCAGGATGAGCGTCTCCCCCTCGGCGATCTCGAGCGACAGATCGCGAACGGCGAAGGTCTCCGCGTCGTCGAACGACTTGTTCAGGTCTTGAAGACGGATCATACCAACGTCTTTCGTCTTTAGGCTATCCCTTCCGCACCTCGCACACCGCCACAAGTCCGTGCCCGTTGCCCTGGCCCTCCTGTAGCGACATCTCCAGACTGCGGAGTCCATACGCAAGCTGGGGCTCGATCACGTTCGCCCTGGGATCCCCCATGTCGAAGGAGTCGACGTGACGGACCACGTATTCCAGGTGCGCCACGGACGTCGCCAGCGGCTTGGGGATCTCAAGATCCGTCGGACCTGGCTCCGGACGCCTGGCCCCAGCCCTTTCGGGTGCGTCACACAGCGCGATCGCGTGCCGCACCAGCGCGTTCCACGCGAACTGGAATCGGCTGAAGAACCTGTTGGGTTCCGTGACGTCCTGGTGCGGGTGGTAGTCGATAGACAGGGACTCGAAGTCGGTCCTGATGTTCCGCTCGAGGAGGGAATTGACGGTCTGTCGGAGGGGTTTGAGGTGGGGATTGTAGTCGCCCGTGTCCATATGACGGCCCACGAAGATCGAGCGGTCGAACACCTCCTTCACGTCCAGGCGGGCTCCGGTCTCGTTCGCGACCCGACCGAACACACGATCGGTTTCCTCTCTCGCGAGCAGCCGCAAGTCCAGCGACGCCAAGTCCACATCATTCCGCTGATCGGCGGGGTAGATGTATGAGATGACGTAATCCATCCACTGCTCCCGGGAGACATCCTTATCCCAGAGCATCTGCCATTCGTACGAGTACCTGCCAAGCCAGTCCGCCACCACGAGCGCACCGTCCTCGGCCTGGCCCACCACATCGCACAGCAGCCCGACGGTCTGGTCCTCCGTAAGATGAGACAACGTCCCATACGAGGCCAGATAGAGGTCGAAGGGCGGCTCTCCCTCCTCGACGGGCAGCCCCTGGGAGAAGTCTCCCCACGTGCACGCCATCCGGGGATTCTCTCCCCATCGCTCGAGGTTCTGTGCGAGGAGATCCCTGTTCAGCTCGATGCCGCGGTACTGCCCGAGCTGTCCCGCACCGATCAGACGCGTATCGACCTCCGAAAGTCCGGCAGCCTTGCGGCCCATTGCAGCCACGAGCTCGAACCCATCGCCGCTGCCGCATCCCAGATCCAGGACGCGGATGCCCTCGCCCTCCTCGACGCGACGGCGGACCAGGGGCTCGAAGTGCCGCACAAGAAAGGCCCGGGTCACCTCATCTTCCCAGTAGACCCGGACGTTGTCGTATTTCCCGTGGAGCCCGCTCTCGCGGGCATAAAGCCCGCTGGCCACGGCCTGGGAATAGGCATCTTCCGCCGGCATGGATCCTGCCTTCCGCAGTTTCTGCTTCGTGTCCGCTCCGTCGTTCAGGCTCCCTCAGATCGAGATCCGGAGCCAAACGGGGAACTCAGGAACCAGCCTCGAGCTTCCGGATGGCGTCGAAGGCGTCCCTGCAGAAGTGATCCGCCCCGATCTCCTTGGCGAACTCATCCGACAACGGCGCGCCCCCGATCAGGACCTTCACCTTGTCTCGCAGCCCGGCCTCGGTCAGCGCGTCGATCGAGTCCTTCATCCGCCCCATCGTCGTGGTCAGCAGGGCCGACAGACCCACGAACTGCGCGTCGCTGTCCTTGACGGTTTCAAGAATCTTGTCCGGAGAGACATTGGTCCCCAGGTCGGTGACCTCGAAGCCCGATCCCCTCAGGAGGGTGGTAACGATGTTCTTGCCGATGTCGTGCAGGTCTCCCTCGACCGTGGCAATCACGAACCGGCCCTTCGTCTGGATGTCTTCATCCACCAGATGGGGCTCCAGCAGGTCCATCGCCGCGGTCACGCACTCCGCGGAGGCCAGCATGTCGGGAATCAGATACTCGCCGTCCTCGTAGAGCCGGCCCACCTGTTCCATCGCCGGGTTGAGGCAGTCGGTCAGGATCTCGGCCGGAGCCATGCCTCCGTCGATCGCCTCCTCAACAAGCTCGGTGACGCCCGGCTGTCCTTCCATGTCACCGTCGAACCCTTCGTCTTCCTCGTCCACCTTCCCCGCGATGATGCAGGTCTTAATCCTGTCGAGTATCTCTGCCATCTCCAAGCTCTCTCCCGAAAGTTTATGCAAGCTCGAAGGCCTGACGGTCCAGTAGTCCCGGCACTTCCTTGCAGATGCGATCCACGGTCGCGTCGTCCATCCGCTCGTCCGGCCCGGCCATGATCTCCTGCAGCCGGTCTTGGGCCTTCACGAGGACCTCGTCGCTTTCCTCGGACGACTCGAACGGGTAGGGCGGGCTGACGAGTCCCCTCCTCATTGCCTTGCGGATGTGACGAGCGAACAGCTTCGTGCTGGATGCCATGACCTTGCGCACTTCGGTAACCGCAGCCTCCGCGTCCTCGCTGTTGAAGCACGGCTGTCTCAGGATCTCGCGGACGATGGCGATGTGGGCATCGTCCAGCACCGCCTGAAGCGGACAGAAGACATTCGTCTTGTCCAGAAGCCCAAAGGCGTAGTGTATGTACTGGGCACCGGACGCGGCAACCGCCAACTGCGAGAAGACCTTCTCGATCGAGGCCTGCATCCCCGGAACCTTGGCATCGCCGATTCCCGCCGTCGAGTAGCAGGGAATCGCGTAGTGCCTGGCCATCTGGACACAGTCCACGTTGTAGTGGATGAACTCCGGTGCGCCGTACAGGTCGTGCAACGTATCCAGCCGGGCCCGAACCGGAACCGCCCCGTAGAGCACGGGCGTTCCCGGGTTCACGATCTGGGCCAGTGCGACCCCTGCGAGGATCTCGGCGTTGATCAGCGCGACCATGCCCTCCTCGGTGATCGGCGCCGTGGAGCCGCCCTGGGGAGAGCTCGAAATCACCACCGGCGCACCTGCCCTGGCGATCTCGATCAGCTTCTCAGTCGTGTCGTCCACCATCTGGAGCGGGCTCTTGATCAGGCAGGTGATGAAGGAGACGACGGGGTTGTCCTTCAGCGCTTCCTTGCCCCCGGCGACGATCTCTGCAAGCTTGAGGACGTCACTCAGCCGATCGAGATCGACCAGACCCGCCTGGACATGCTTGGTCATGTACATCAGGGACGCCATGAAGACGTTGACGTCCTTGCTTTCGGGCGTGATCTCCGGATCCTGGATGTTCACGTTGCGGATGAAGAAGTCCACGTTGGGCAACGCGTTGCACAGCTTTGCCGATGCGCAAAGGTTGCGCACGGACCCGCGTTCCTGGCGGTATGTGGGCAGCGCGCCCGTGGATTCAGGACCGTCGCCAGATGCGAGCTCGCGCATTTCGGCCACGAGGGTGATGTTCGTCTCGGAACCGGTGCCGAAGTAGACGCGGGGAACCGCTGCCTCCAGCACCAGCCGCTTCTCTGGATCCCTCGCACCGAGAACGACCTCGTCCGGGGCGCTCGCGATGGCTTCCTCCACCACCTTCACGGGGAACCGGATCCGCCACGTGCCGGCGTCCGCCTCGTCTCGGGCGACCGCACAGCCCGCACGATCGAGGAGGTCGGCCGCTTGCTCATTGTGGCAGATCACACCGGGATCGTCCAGCAGGGAGAGTGACGCGCCGTGCAGAAGCGCAATCTGGGCGGCGTAGATCCGCTCCTGCGGATCCACCATCGTTCCCTGTCTATATGGCTCTTTCATAAACCTTCGTGCTTTTCGTGGTATACGCTTTTCACGGGCTCTATTGTGCGCCCTGGAACTCGCCTCTGCGCACTGCCCGGGTGAACCTCCTGCAGTGCCGGTCCTTGCCCACCACCAGCTCACCCAGCAGGACAGCGTCACGGGTCTCCCGGTCCGTGGGATCGCAGATCGCCGAGTCGAGACCGCACGCAACCGCCGCGATCAGGAACGCGGCGTTGATCCGCTTGCGGTTCGGCAGTCCGAACGAGACGTTCGAGGCACCCACAGTCGCCTTCGCGTCCGGGAAATCGGTCTTGAGTTCCCTCAGCGTATCCAGCGCAACCTGTCCGTGGGCATAGTTCGCAGACAGCGGCATCACCAGGGGGTCGAAATACAGCTGATCGGCGCGCACGTCGCAGCGCTCTGCGGCGGACAGGATGTCGCGGCAGGCCGCAAGCCGCTGCTCGACCGTTTGGGGGATTCCCCCAGCATCCATCGCAAGGGCCACCACCGGCACGTCGTTGCTCGCCGCCAGGGGAAGGAGCGCCTCGAGGATGGTCTCCTCGCTCTTCACCGAGTTCATCATCCACGGCCGGCGGTCGCCCAGATGGTCGGCCGCGCTCCTGATCACGTCCGGGTCCGCGGAGTCGATGCTCAGGGCCTTCTCGCTGGCCCCCAGGGCGACGTCGATCAGCCAGCACAGGTCTTCGGTTTCCTGGCCAGCCTCGCCTGCGTCTGCACCCGTGCCGGCGTTCAGGTCGATGAAGTCCGCGCCGGCCTCGTCCTGCGCCCGGATCTGCGCCTGGATGGCGGCATCGTCGCGCGCCCGGATGGCCTTCGAGATCCACTTCCGCGTCGCGTTGACGTTCTCGCCGATGACGATCATGGCAGTCGGGAGTCGCGAATCGTGATCAAGAGGTTATTCCCTGCGGTGCGGACAGCTTGTTTTCGGGCACACGCGACACGCATTGCCCGAATCCTGCCTGGATCCCGCCGGGCAGATGCCGATGATGCCCGAGACGGTCTTTCGAGGGGACATCAGGCATGCGTCCGAAAGCTCAACGCCGAGTACGTCGTTTGGCAGTGCCTCGAAGAGGGCCACCTGCGCGCTCAGCGGCCAGTCGCAATAGCCGGGACTGTAGCGCAGCGTCGTCCGCAGATCGTCGTCCAGCCGCTCGTCGATCTCGTCCTGGACGTACTCGGCAACGGACTCCGCGGCGACCGAGGCCGCCGCATCCAGCACGCACCCGTAGTGGGGCTGCTCCTCCATGCGCTCCTCGATCGTGCGGTCGATTTCGGGACCGATCGTGGCCAGGAACACGACAGCCTCGTCGCAGGGATCCAGCACCTCGGCGAGTCGCTCGCTCTCGAGTGGAATCCCGCCCTCGAGCCGGACGACGCCATCCACCTTCTCGATCGGGACGACCCGGTAGAGCCCCTGGGCCTCGGCGCGGTCGTGCACCTCGTCCGTGGCCCTCTCGGCTGCGCCCTGGATTCTCGGGGAAAGCGTTGCCCTACGGTCGGCGCCGATCCGGCGGCGCAGCTCCTCCTGACAGACCGTCAGGGGTATCGGATCCAGCTTCTCGTATTCCATCTCGATAGCCTTCCGTCAAACGCGTCCGGCGGCATCAGACCTCATCCACCGGTGTACTGGCCACGTACTCGGCGCCGATGATGTCGGCGAGGGTATTCAGCGCGGAGTAGACGCCGAAGATCTCCGTGGGCTGGAGGTCGGCCAGCCCGCTCATCAGCTTCTCCTCCATCGGATCCGGCAGCGACTGGCTGAACTCCCGCCCCTTCTCGGTCAGCTCGATCAGGTGCGTCCTACGATCTCCCTGCTTGCGTGTGCGCCTGACCAGAT
>JASLMQ010000507.1 GCA_030746455.1 Candidatus Latescibacterota bacterium | reverse complement strand
AGCGAAAATGCAGGAGAGGGGGGGAACCGGTCCAGGCTTGAGTCTTATCGCTAGATGGATCTGCCGGTTGAGATAATCAAGTTGACATAATGTATCTTATACTTGTTTTTCACCTTGGGATTCAGTCGCCATGGAGGAAAGCTGCACAACACGAATTCCTGCACGGAAAAGCACGAATCCGTGGATTGGGGCCTGTGTGACGTTATCCGTGTTCAGGCACCGCCATTCATTGTGCTCGGCTTCGGTCCCTGCAGCACACACAGCGAAACCGGACTGACGCACGATGCCACTGCTCGACCTCGCAGGAGCTGGTTGCGCTCCCGAGGTGGACGAAGGTACGCGTCTCCAACCTGACTTGTAACATCACCGCCAGCGTCTCTCGATCTCGTTCCCGGGGGCCGATCACCCCGGTCGCACAGCCCTGCATTCCCAGGATGTGTTTATCCGTTCAATCGCACACCTCGAAGCACTTCAACCGATTCCCCCCGGCCAGGCTGCCCACGACGTGATCGCCGGACGTCCAGACTGCCTGGATCTGGTCCCCCGCGGGGGCCGATCCCCTCGCATTGCCGCAGGCATCGTAGGCCCGGAGCATCCCGTCCTTTGCGGCCGTGATCAGGCGGTTCCCGGCGGCCACCATCCCGATCAGCCAGCTGGAGTCTCGTCTTTGCCACACGAGCTCGCCGCCGTAGCTGAAACCATAGACCCCCCCGTACTCGGTCGCGGCCACCACAACGTCCCCGTGCACGACGAGACCCACTACCTCGCCCACGAGGGCGGTGTGCCAGACCTCGGCGCCATCCTGCGGTTTGACGGCATAGATCCACCCGTCCGCCGTCCCGTAGACGATCTCCTCCACGCCGTCGCCATCCAGGTCCCGGAGCGTGATATGGGTCAGGCCGATCCCGCGCCTGGGCGTGGTCGCGTTGCCCTCCGATCCGACCTCCTCGAACGTCGACCATCGGAAGGAACCGTCGGAGTTGTGAACGGTCAACGGGGTGGAGTACTCCGTTCCCACCATCACTTCGGCATGTCCATCTCCATCCGCGTCGGCAACCGCCAGTGCCGTGATGGCGTGGTATCGGACCCAATTTGCCCACAGGGGAGCACCGTCTGCGTCGAAGGCGTTCACATACCATCCCTGCGTTCCCGCAAGAATGGACCGGGCGCCGTCCCCGGCCAGATCGGCCACGGCCAGCGCCGAGGTGCCTGAGGGCCGACCACCTATGTTGCGGAGGGGCTGCCTCCACAGCTCGGCTCCGGAGGCCCCGTCGAGGGCGCAAAGCACCGAATCGGAAGTACCCACGAGGGCCACTGGGCCTGCACCGGTCTCCAGGTCGGCGGCCAGCACCCGCGCCGGGGCCGATTCGTCGTTCAAGCGGGTCGACCACGTCTGCGCCCCACTCGCGGCATCGACCCACGCCACCTCTCCTGTCGCGCACCCCACCAGGAGACCGTCCCCCAGTGCACTTCCGCCGACAGCCGGTCCGGTCAACTTACAGTCCCATAAGGCCTTCAAGGCATCACTTCGGCCCAAAGAGGTCGGGCGGTCTCCTGGACCTGCCGCCTCTTCGGCGCGTGCCATGGTCTCCCGAAACGCGAGCCTATGGTCCGGGTCGCCGGTCCTGGGCCCGTTGCCGGCAGCTCGGAATTCGCCCCGAACGGTCAGCGAGCTCCCCCTCAAGGTCATTGCGCCCACAGGGCCCTCGAGCTCCAGATCGCCAATCCGCCCCCCGCTGACGGCCAGGAGGGTCTCCTCGCCGTTGTCCTCGATCCCCATGAGGCCTGCTCCAGGCTGTCTGATCTCGATCTCCGGATGGGGCGTCATCAGGTTGACGAACGTGATGGCATCGCCGGGCTCCATGGTCTGGTTCAGGGTCTGATGCAGGACCCTGGGGATCCCGTCGCTGTGCGGGTAGCTGCTCCATCTGCCCTTTTCGTGCGGGTCCGGCACGATCTCCTGGCTCACGGGGCCCACCGTACGGATTAGGAACGTCTCTCCATCCTGATGGAGGGTCGTTGTCCGATCGCCAAGCTCCGGCTCCCCCATCAGCCGCCACAGACACCGGCACGAATAGTCGCCCGGCTGCCTGCAGACGAGCTGGTCGACAAAGACGACATATCGCCCCTTGCGCCAGAACACGTTCCTCTGCCAGTCGACACCGTTGTAGCGCGCCACCTCCATCTGCACCATCGCGAGATCGGGACCGTCGTCCGCGCACTTCAGGGCCGCGAGCGGCGGCATCAGGAGTCCGTCCCCGGGGTCATCCAGCACCCCCACCCCATCGCGGATTACCACGACCGAGTTGTGGAACTTCGGCGCGGCACGGATGTAGTCGCCCTCCCCAATCCAGGCCCGTTCGTTCCACGTGAGTCGCACAAGGGCGTTGGCGTCCTCGTGCCCGTGGCAGCACGTGCCAAGCCCCTCCAGCAGGAAGTACTCATCCCGAGGCCCGAAACCCGAGCGCAGAGACAGCTTGTCGAAGTAGGTCTTCCCCGGGTCCGGCCGATGGATCTCCGGGGCGTGGTCGGTTACCCACCTCACGACAGCCTCCGGAAGCTCGACCGGGCAGATCCCGAGAAGTCCGGCGGGTGCCTCCAGGTGGGTCTCATCCAAGCCAATGCCGTCCTTGGACACCGGCACCCCCGAATAGAGGCCGGCAAGCGTACGGCTGAAGGGGGGCTGCCTCCCCTCTCCCAGCCACCGGAGCATCCACATGTGCCCGGGATCGCGCCCAAAGGCCGTCGAAGCCATAAGCGGCCACATCCGGGTGTCCCACCCGTCGGGTGAGAACCTGGGGTATCCCCCCGTATCGCCGTAGTTGCCCTCGCTGCGCATGTTGTCAGTCGTCACAGCCGCTAGCCAGCAGAGCTCGGCCACATGTCCGTCGTCGATGTATCGGGTGTCATCGTCCAGCAGGTAGTAGAGCATGGCGTGGTACGGGACGATCCAG
>JASLMQ010000506.1 GCA_030746455.1 Candidatus Latescibacterota bacterium | reverse complement strand
GGTTCCGGGCGAACCCGTCGAGGTCGATCTTCGTGAGATCATCCTTCTGAAAGGGTGTCACGGTGAAGGCGTGAACGTTCTTCAGTTCGCTTCGCAGGCTTTCCATGCTCATGGTCTGTTCCCCTCAGTGAGGCAGATTTCTCGGCGTCTCCGCGCGCGACACGGCTGTCGGCCGGGCGGCAGACAGAACGTTGCCGCCGAATGACGCTCACGACGAAGCAGCGGGCAAGCGGTTGCGGCCCCCTCCGGTGGCGACGAGGACGGTGACCACGGCAACCAGGCCGAAGATCGCGACCGGGAGGAACTTGAGGTGCGGACTCGCGATCCCGTCGATCACATAGCCCAGAAGGGGAGCGAGACCCATCACGAAGAGCGATTTGGCCTGCGACTCCACGGAGAGGATGGTCGCGCCCATCGAGGGATCGGACGTGGTGTCGATCCGAGCAAGCAGGATGGGGCGCCACACATTCTGGATGACCGCCAGCAGAACAAAGGCGGCGATCAGCAGGGCCTTGCGGTCATAGACGAACAACGGGACCATCGCGAGGAAGACGATGAGCTCCACGGCCCACAGCCTGCGCGAGGCGGGCACCTCTCCACCCGCTGCCGCCGAGACCCTGTGCGCCAGGCGGGATGCGTAGCTGGAGACCAGGTGGAGGATGAAGTAGACGGCTCCCACCAGGACGGCCGTCCGCTCCTCCCCCTGCAAGTAGAGGAGGACCGGCATCGCCAACGCCGCCTGCTTCAGGATGGGCTGGAGGTAGTCCTTGCTTGCGTTGTAGGTCCCGTCCTGGACCATGGATTCCAGAAGGGTGCGGCGCAGTTGGCCGCTTTTCCATACGGTCCGAACCGTTTCGAAGAGGTGGCCGAAGACGGCTCTTAAAGAGACGGCCGCGGTGCGCTCGCCGTCGAGGTAGGCGGGATATCCGAGGAAGTTGACGATCCCGATGAGGTAGGGCACGGCCGAATAGAGAAACACCTTGCTGTAGCTGCCGCTCCAGAGCACGATGGCCGATGCAACGAGTACAGAAAGCGCAGAGCCGATCTGAGACCAGGACCGCGTGAAGCCGTAGACCCGCGTCTTGTCTTCCGATCGGCCCCCGACCCTCAACCACTCGAAGATCATGGCCTTATGCGTGCCGGTCCT
>JASLMQ010000505.1 GCA_030746455.1 Candidatus Latescibacterota bacterium | reverse complement strand
CGATGGCCGTCTCGGGCGGCTCGCCGAGCATCTCCTCGACCCGGGCCGCGCTCTTTTCCACCTGATCGCTGATTCGGTGCGAGTCGATCTGGCTGCGCACCTCGCCATCATTCTCGAGCAGTTTGACCGCCGTCCAGCGCGCTCTGCCGTTGCGCGCTGAAGGTGAGCCCTCTTCCTCCACCAGCTTCTGGATGCGGCTGACCTCTTCCTCGATCTCCCTGCCATAGTCGATGGTGCCGTCCCGTCCGTTCTTCCTCTCACCCGCTGCGGACACGATCGCATCCAGCAGCTCCCGCATCCCCATCCCCTTGTGCCCAACCGTCTGCACGATGGGGGCACCGAAGAACCCGGACAGCTTCTCGGTGTCGAAGACGTGGCCCCGGGCCCTCGCCGTGTCGCTCATGTTGAAGGCCATCACCATCGGCACGCCAAGCTCCTTGATCTGCACCGCCAGGTAGAGGTTCCGCTCCAGGTTGGAGGCATCGATGACGACGACGACGATGTCCGGCTTCTCGTCGATGATTACGTTCCTGGCCACCACCTCCTCGGTGGAATAGGCCGTCAGGCTGTAAGTCCCGGGCAGGTCGATGACCCGGATCTCTTTGCTGCCGTGCCTGCAGACGCCCTCCTTCCGCTCGACGGTCACTCCCGGGTAGTTCCCGACGTGCTGCCGGGTGCCCGTCAGGTTGTTGAACAGGGTGGTCTTTCCCGAGTTCGGATTTCCCGCCAGCGCGACCACAATCTGTTCGCTCATCGCCTTCTGCCCTCCTCCCGGAGATGTTGCGCAACGGAACGCATCAGGGCCGTGATGTTTGGCATACCAAACTCCGGGTGCAAAAAAACTCTAGGCTACGGTGATCTTGCAGGCCATGCCCCTGCCGAGCATCATACGGCTGCCCTTAACCGCGATGATGAAGGGCCCGTGAAGGGCGTTCCGCACGACCTCGATTTCCACACCGGGTACCAGTCCCATGGCGGACAGCCGCGCCCGTAGCTCTCGCACGGCCTCGATGGCCGTCAGCCGCACCCGCTTGCCCGCCTGAACGAGGGCCAGATGCATCGCCTGCGCTTCGCTGGGAGGTGTCGTGCCGGTGTGCACGGGATCAATCGACCGTTTCCACATCGATGCCTCCGGCTTCTTCCTTCCTCAGTGAGAGGTGGTATCCCTTCACCTTGACGTCCACGGGGTCGCCAAGGGGCGCCACCCGCTCAACCTCGACGAACGCCCCTGTGATGATGCCCATCTCAGCGATGCGGCGGCCGGTCTCTCCCCCCGTTCTTACGGCTGAGACCCTTGCCTTCTGACCGGGCTTCAGATCTCCCAGGCTGACCTTAGTATCGGTCTTGAGCTGCCCCTGTTCCATTCTCTCCCTCACTTCCCCCAAGGTTATGGAGATGCACCGCTCACACTTGTGCGGTGCGGCGACGGGGTCGCAGTGGTATCCGAACCCGGCGACCCATTTAGCTCCGCCACGGGGACAGACCTCGACGAATTCGGCGAAGCCGATAAGCCGCTCTACCACGGCTCTCGGCACCGAATGTTCCATCCGGCAGGCCGCTTCTTCGGCCTTCGCCTCGTCGATGGCAAGGACATTGACGAAGAAATCGCGTAGTACCTCGTGACGGCGAACCACCTCTCTGGCCGCCTGCCTTCCCTTGGCTGTGAGCGTGATGACGTCGTAGGGCGCATAGTTGACCATGCCCAGCTCGGACAGAGACCGGAGGGCCCCGGTGACGGAGGCACCGCTGACCTTGAGCCGCTTCGATATGTCCTTGGCCCTGGCCGCCTGCTTCTTCCCGATGATGTGGAAGATGGCTTCCAGGTAGTCTTCCTGGCTTGCCGTGAGGACTTCGTTAGGTGACATATTGTCCTCTTCGAGTTGAATTGTTAGGCTTGCCTAATAAAGTACATGCCAGCTAACATTTGTCAAGCAGAATCGTGTTCTCAATGACAGATCATCGGCACCCAGGCGGACGCTTTGGGGAATTGATGCTTGACACGAGGGGCAGAGAGACTATATTCCTGACGTACCGCTCTTTGACAGCTCCAGCAGGATGAGACCAGGTTGTCCCCCTCAAAGGACCGAAGAGGGAAGACGGTGAAAATCCGTCGCGGGCCCGCCGCTGTGACCGGTGATGCCCCCCGCAGGAAACCACTGGCCGCTTGAACCGGCCGGGAAGGTGCGGGACGGCAGACGATCCGGAAGCCAGAAGACCTGCCTGGTTTCGAGCACCCTTTTGCGCCTTCCTCGTGGACCGGGAAGACAAGGTCGTCATCTACTCCCGTAGTTAAGGGAACCTGAACCCCCGTCCTCCAATCGCGAGGCCGGGGATTTTTCGTTTTCGAGGCAATTCAGCTTGCGTCAGTCCACATACAAACTGCCGCTGACGGCAGGAAAGACGGCTCGCCATCCGACCGGCGGATTGCCTGCCCGGTGGGTCGGCCTGTTCGCCTCAGCGCTCCTGGTCGGCGCCGCCGCGTCCGCCGTAGCGGCAGGCAGCCTGACCGGGCGCGTGACCGATGCCAGGACCGGAGAACCCATCGCCGGGGCCTCGGTCGTGGTCGAAGGCGCCGACCGCGGCGCGGAGACGGATGCACAGGGCGCCTTCGAGATCCACACGGTAGCGGGTGGACGCTACATCGTCACGGCCTCACACGTGGGCTATGGCGAGGCCCCCGGTCTGGAGGTCGTGATCCCGCAGGAGGGAGCCACCACGATCCAGCTCGTGCTCCACCCCAGGGCCATACCGCTCCAGGAACTCGAGGTCCTCGCCGAGCCAGTGGGCGCGGTGGACATACACAGGTCACCCTCTTTCGTGACCGTTATCGAGCGCAGCCAGTTCGAGGGAAAGGTGACCTCGGTACCCGAGGTCCTGGCGAAATCCACTGGCCTCCAGGTCAACCGATTGGGGGGGCTGGGGAGTTTCAGCACCCTTACCATCCGGGGCTCGTCGGCCGAGCAGGTCGAGGTCTACCTGGATGGAATCCTGCTCAACTCTGCGCTTGGCGGGAGTGTGAACCTGGAGAACCTGCCGCTTTCGCAGGTAGGTCAGGTCGAAGTCTACCGTGGGGCCGCTGCGACCGGGACCGGTATGGGAGGCACGGTCCACATTCGAACCCTGACCAGCGATCGATCCTTCCGGGCAGGGGGCAGCGCCTCGTGGGGGGTGTTCGACACCCGGAGCCTGAGCGCGATGGCTTCCGACCGTCTGGGGAGCACCCGGTATGTGGCCGTGGCGGATTACAGCTCAAGCGACAGCGATTTCGGGTTTCTGGACGACAACGGCACTATCTACAACCTGGATGACGACGTCTGGACGAGTCGTCAGAACAGCGACTTCCTCGCCGCAGGACTGCTGCTCAAGGTTTCTCACCATCTGTCTCCTCGGCTTCGCTTCTACGGGCAGGAGAACCTCTACTGGAAGCATCAGGGCATGCCGGGCATCAGCAACAACCAGGCGAAACACGCCCGCTACGGCACCTTCCGCAGCCTGAGCGAGGTCGGCATCGGATTCGAAGGACCCCTTTCATTGAGCCAGCGCCTGTTCTACACGCACCTGGGAGAGTCGTTCCGTGATGCGCACGGCGAAATCGGGATTGGGAACCAAGACAACAGGTACCGCACCCGCA
>JASLMQ010000504.1 GCA_030746455.1 Candidatus Latescibacterota bacterium | reverse complement strand
AGCACCTTTCCCTGCGGACTGATGGGGAGGGAGTCGCGGAATTCCACGATCCGGGGCGCCTTGTAGCTGGACATCCTGGCCTTGCAGAACGCGATGATCTCCTCAGCTGTCATCTTGCCCCTGACCTCCTCCTTCGGGACGATGCAGGCCTTGACCGTTTCACCGTAGTAGTCGTCCGGCACGCCGATGACGACGGCCATCTGCAGCTGGGGATGGGAGTAGAGGACTTCCTCGACATCCCTTGGCCACACCTTGTATCCACCGCTGTTGATCATGTCCTTCAGACGATCCACGATGTAGAAGTAGCCGTCATCGTCCATCTTGGCCACGTCCCCGGTGTGGAACCATCCGCCCTCCATGGCCTTTGCCGTTGCCTCCGGATTGCCCCAATACGCCTTCATCAGCTGAGGCCCTCTGAGCACCAGCTCGCCTTCGCTGCCGACGGGCACGTCCTCACCCGTGCGGAGATCGATGACCTTTGCATCCGTGTCCGGAAGCGGAATCCCAATCGAGCCTGGTTTTGCCCTCTCGGGAGGGTTGGCGTGCGTGAGGGGGCTGGCCTCGGTCAGGCCATACCCTTCTATCAGCACTTCCTTCCCGGCGAACCGGTCGAAGGCTTCTTTCACCGACGCCGGCAAGGGGGCGGCATTCGTTCGGCACGCCTTTAGCGAGGAAAGATCGTGCCCTTCGGACTCCTCGCAGTTCAGGATCGACACGTACATGGTGGGGACACCGAAGAAGCGTGTGGCACGGTAGTTCTCGATGCTCTTTGTCACGGACTCGGGCCGGAAGCGTTTCATGACAACCAGCGTGGCGCCAGCATACAGGGGGACGTTCATGACGCCGCTCATGCCGCCGCTGTGGGACATGGGGATGGTGCAGATGCACGTTTCCTCGCCCGGCTCGAAGGCATACCACTCGGCGAACTGAATCGTGTTGGCGACGATGTTGGTGTGGGTCAGCTCCGCCCCCTTCGGCTCACCGGTGGTGCCCCCCGTGTAGAGCAGAACGGCCATGTCCTTGCGCGGGTCCACTTCCACATCCTCCGGAGATGCCTCTCCTGAGTGCGTCAGCTCTTCAAAGGATATGGCGGCTTCGGGCCTATCCGTCGCGCCCCCGTCCACGTCCGCCGCGACAAGCGGGATGCGGAACTTCTCGGCCACGCCCGCTGCCGAGGGCGCCAGGGCATCAGCCGCGATCAGGAGGCGTGCGCCACAGTTATCCACCTGGAACTCGATCTCCTTCTCGCTCGCCAGTACGTTGCAGGGGGCGATGGCGGCGCCCGCCAACCAGATACCGTAGTAGGCGATGATCATGGCAGGGCTGTTGGGCAGGATGACCGCTACTCTGTCTCCCTTGTTGACGCCGAGTCTGCGAATCCCTGCGGCAAGCGAGCACGACCGGGTCCATAGCTCCCGGTAGGTCAGGCTGCAGATCTCACCCAGGCTCTCATGGTCCACAAAGATGACCGCCGTCCTGTCGGGGAAACGGTCAACGGTCCTCTCCAGTATCCACGTTGCGGACACGAGGGGGTACTCGAGATGATGGGGAAGGTGGCCTGGCCACGCACTGAACCAGGACCGGTCTTCAGAGACAGGACGGGTGGCGTTCATGGACGCGCGCGCCTCTCGGATAGAAATGGGGGCGGACGGCCTGTGCCATCAAGGAAGCGCATAGCCGATCTCGAATGCCTGCCGGTTCTCCTCGTGGTACCTTGGGAACACCCGGAGGATGCTCTCGAGGACGAGCTCGCCGTCCAGCGGATCGACACGCTTGGCCAGGGTCCCGAGCACGATGGTATTGGCGAAAACCGGACGCCCGAAGTTCTCGACCGACAGGTCCTTCGCCGGGACGGGCTTTTGCTCGCAGGAAAGGCCCTCATCGACTTCAGAGACGAACGCGGGATCGTACAGGATGCCCCCCTCCTTGACCAGATGCTTGAAGGCGTTGTAGGCCGCCAGCGAGAGCGCAGCGAAGTAGTGGGGGTCTTCCACGATGGGGCTGTCTATCGGGTCCTCTGAGAACACGACCTGACTCCTCACATACCCGCCGCGCATCTCGGTGCCGTGGCTCTTGAGCATGGTGACCCGGTAGCCCTGGTTGACTGCGGCCTCGCCCAGTATCTGGCCCAAACGGACAACGCCCTGGCCGCCGAATCCACTCGCAAGGATCTCGGTCCTCGTGCTCATGCCGGTGCCGCCTTCCCGATCTGATCCACTTGACCCCGAATGCTCTCGGAGAACTCGGGCCTCGAATTGCTCGCATCGTGGAATATGCCCGTCACCCAGAGGGTGTCTTCCTTCTCCTCACCGATGGGGGCGGCCCTTGACTCGATCCATTC
>JASLMQ010000503.1 GCA_030746455.1 Candidatus Latescibacterota bacterium | reverse complement strand
AACAGTAGAGATCCGACGAACATCAGTATCAGAGACAGCGATGCGGCCCCGAGTCCAACGTGGGCCGCGGTCAACACCTCGAGCCCGAGCGCCTTTTTGACCGGGACGAGCCCGACGATCGACGCGATCCCCGCAAACAGCGCCAGGTAGGCCCCGGTGGTGCTCGCCCGCTTCCAGTAGAGACCCAGGCACAGAAGCGCGAAAGCGCCCGTGAAGTAGATCGCGCCGCTTATGGCCATGTAGTCCCACAGGTCCTGGCCCAGGTCGTACCACAACCCCCAGACCAGCAGAAAGGCCCCGATGATGAAGATGAACGCACGCGACAGCAGAAGCCGCGCGCGGGTCGACAGGGTCTCCCCGGAGATGGGGGCCACCACGTCGTGCGTGAGCACCGAGGCCCAGCAAAGCAGGTAGCTGTCGTGCGTCGACATGAACGCCGCCAGGAGGCCCGCCCCGATCAAGCCGATGATGCCCGCGGGCAGGATCTGGCTCAGGAACACGGGCATCGCCCTGAGGGTCACGGCCGAGTCGGTAACCGGTGCGCTCCCACTGAAGAAGACCGCGCGACCCGCATCGTGGTGGAAGAAGTAGACCAGCGCGCAGATGCCCAGGAACTGCGGCAGCATAAACCGGATGAGAAATCCGATCGAAGACCACACGTAGAGCTTCTTCACGACCGCCGTGCTCTCCGCGGCGCACGCGCGCATCACCGACGTCTGCCAGACCGCGGAGGACACGATACCGGCCGTAAAGATCATCCACACCATGTACGAGGGCCCGAACCCGGTTCCTTCGTGCATGGGGTTGAATCCCGCCTCGCCGTGGATAACGCGCACGGTATCCACGATGTGAGACCAGCCCAGCGTGTGGACCGCCATCCCGCACGCGAAGATGATGCCGAAGGACAACACGACGAACTGCACGTAGTCGGTGATCACGACGGAGACCATGCCCCCCAGGATCGTGTAGAGGAGTACGATGGCGAGCATGACCGTCATCACCAGCGATACGTAGATCGGATCGGTAAGCCCCGTGAGGCCCGTGACGAAGATCGCCCCGGCCTTCAGGAACAACCCCATGTTGAGGATGCCCGCGAACGCAAGTATAATGCCGCCCGCAATGCGCACCCCGCGTCCGAACCGTCTTTCGTAGAATTCGGGGATGGTCATCACGCCCATCGCCCTGAGGGGCACCACGATGAAGCCCGTCAACCCGATGATCAGCGTCGACACCCCCGCGATCAGCCCGATGTGGAAGGCCGCGAACCCGCCGGTGAACCCCTTCTGGGCCATGTACATCACCGTCACCAGGCCCAGCTCGCTGCCGATCATCGTCGCCACGGCGAGGTATGGCTTCAGCGAGCGCCCGGCCACCATGTAGTCGGCCATGTTCCTGATGAACCGGTTGGCGTAGATCCCGACAGCCACGGTCCCGGCAAGGTAGGCGGCCACGATCGCCCAGTCGATCGTCCCGAAGTTCGATGGCAGGTTCTGTATCGCGTCGGCTGGCATCGCTACGCCCGATAAGTGTTCGCGTATCTACGCCATGCGGTCGGTCAACCGCCGTAGCGCTCGACAAAGGCCTCGGGGAAGTCCCCCGTGGCCCGACTCCATGCCGCGGGATCCTCTCCTCGGCCGTCCTCGAAGAGGAGCTCGCCCTGGTACTCGATGTCACTCAGGGCACCGAACACACTCCCCCATTCAATGATGCCGCCCGGATGCAGAGGCGGGTGGTGATCGCGCTTCTCTTCCAGGTCGAACGTCTCGTGCAGGTGCAGGTGCCGAACGCGCGCGCCACACGCCACGAGGGCCTCCCGCGCCCGTTCCGGCTTCACGAACGGATTGACGCCGTCGGCGTCTCTCGGGTGGCCGATGTCCACGGTCAGCCCGAATCGCTCGGATCCGACGCGGTCGACGGTGCCGAAGTAGCGCGTATGGTCGCCGCCCATCGTTTCGGTCGTCAGGACGATCCCCAGGTCCCGCGTCTCATCCAGAACGGTTTCCACGATCTCCCTCGCCCTGTCCCCCGCGCCGAAGTGGGCGACGAACACCGACGCCCCGGCCTCCTCGGCGAACCGGACCGTCTCCAGTGTCTCCGCCATCACTTGAGAGCGGACATCCTCATCCTCGGACCGATAGTCCAGCTGAAGGCTCCCGTGCACCGACACCACGGCCATCCCCTGCCGGTTGGCCTCTCCCAGCACCTCCGCCACCTGGAATGGGTTCTGGGGCTCGAAGCTCTCCGCCTTGACCAGGAGCTCGATCCTCTCGATGCCCGCTCTCCGGATCGACGCGATCTGAGGTGCACCCAGCCGCACCTTCTGATAGATCGCGGTCGAGATACCCAACCGCGATCGGATCTCTTCGACTGACCAGCCCTGCGCGCCCCCCACCTTCACCTCCAGCCAGTATGATCTCGCCTCGGGTTCCTGTCACTCCAGCTCGATGATCTGGCACGCCCCCTCGACACGGGGAATCTGCACCGTCTTCCCGTAGACCTCGAGCGCAACCGGCTCCTTCGTGTCCGTGAAATCGGTCCGTCGCACGAGCAGACGGTTCCCCGACCTGAGGGCAGAGACAACAGGGCCTTGCTGCGTCGGTACCTCGAAGGTCACGGGCTCGCCATCGCTCAGGAAGGCGTTGTACGCCATCGACGCGGCATAGACCTTGTGGAGCGCACGGACCTCCTCAGCGATCTCGTCTCTTGGACACCACAGGAACAGCGTGTCGTGGCCGCGGAGCAGCATGTGCCAGAGCAGCTCCTGGTAGTTCTCCCGGCTGAACTGCTTCACGTCCGGATCCGGTTCCTTCGGAGGCGACGTCGTGTGCCAGTGCACGAAGGAGATGATGGGTACATCGACGGGCGTATGCTCTCCCGCGTTCGAGGCCACCATCAGCATGTTGTAGAACCAGCGGTAGTCCGGGTTCTCGAAACCGTACCACCCGAAGGTCGGGTACCAGGTGTAGACGACCGGCATGGCGAAGGTATACCCCGTCGCGTCGAACTCGTGCGCCCATTCCCGGTAGCGTGCGCGGCCGTCGGCCCGAAACGGCGCCCCCTCCACAAATTCCTCGAAGTAGTCGTACCAGTACCGATATCCGTTGTGCGGATACACACCGTAGTTCCCGACCAGCACCTTGGGGAAGCGTGACTTCATCACCTCCGAGTAGGCCGTCCGCTGCATCTGTGAGCGCACCTTCCGGATGGCCGTCTGAAACGACGAGAAGTCGTGGATGTCCGGTATGTGCTCACGACACCGGGTGCACCGCTTGGATGCCTCCCACGCGCCGTTCCACTCGATCGCGCCGTCGATCTCCCAGTCGGCGAAGACGAAACCGACATCCACGCCGCTCTCCGCATAGCCTCGAGCGAAGAAGTCGACGCGTTCGCGCATCTCCGCGTAGCGGAACCCGAGCGCGAAGGGGCACCCCATCTTCACCGACTTACTGAACGACAAATCGAAGAAGGGCTCTCCATCGGCACCCACGTGGGCGGTCTGCGGATCACCGTTACAGAACCGATGCAGCACGTGGTTGGCGTTCACGTTCACGCGAAGGCCTAGGCGCTGCTGGATCCGCCCGATCCGGATCGCCTGGGCGAGGCTCTCTTCCTGCCTGTTGGGATGCCACGTGGAGACCACGGCGATTCCGCGCTCGTCGAAGCGACGGATGAGGGACTCGGCCTCGGTCTCATCCTCCGCTCCGAGGTCCATCACCCCCCACAGGTAGAGGGGCATCCGGCTCCCGCGAGGGTGCGCAAGCGGCTCTGTGTTCTCCAGAACCGTTTCAAGAATCCCGGACCGGGACATACGTGGCCTCCCCTCCGACGACAGAGGAAACGCGATCAGAGAGGCAGCAAGTGCGGCATTGAGTGCGGCTTTCATCGTGCTACCTCTACTGGAACCATCGCGAGCCAGCTCGGCTATCCCCGACCTCGTCTTGGCCTGGCCGCGGCTCGGCCGACCTCTGGACTTGGTGCCCTTCGATCGGTGTTCATCCGTGTTCATCTGTGGTAAGGTTTTGACGTTCGGTGTCAGCCGATGGTCGCCTTGAACAGCCTCAGGAAGTTCCCTCCCCACACCTTGCGGATCTCATCCTCAGACAGCCCGCGCGCCATCATCGCGCGCGTCAGGTGGACGAGCTGTGACACGTCGGGCACCACCGGGATGGTCTGCCCCATGCCGTCGTAGTCCGTGCCGATGGCCACCGTTTCGATCCCCACCAGGTCTCTGACGTGCACCACGTGGTCGACGATCCGGTCGGTCGTGGCGTCTTCCGGGTCGATGAATCCCGGGCAGAACGCGATTCCCATCACCCCGCCGACCTGGGCCAGGGCCTTGATCTGGTCGTCGGTCAAACAGCGATAGTGGGGGCACTGCGAGAACACGGCCGTATGGCTCATCGTCACCGGCAGGGACGAGTGCTCCAGGACCTCGTAGAAGGCCTTGTCGTTTATGTGTGCGAGATCCGTGATCACCCCCAGCCGGTTGCTCTCGGCCAGCACCTCCTTCCCGAAGGCCGTTAGGCCCTCGGCGTTCTTCCGCTGATCCTCTCGATCATCCGCTGTGCAGGGTCCGAACGTGCTCCTCGTCCCTTGCAGAAACGTCGGCTCATCGCCTCCTTCACCGTGCGTGATGCCCACCGAGCGGATCCCGAGGCGATGGAATAGCCTCAGCGCATCCAGCTCGCCGGACAGCCACCGTCCGGCGCCTTCGATGGACATCATCACACCGACCTTGCCCGAGTCGTGCGCCTCCTCCACGTCTCCGGACGACCTCACGAGCATCAGGTCATCGGGGTAGTGCTCGACCTGTTCGAGGACCTGTTCGGTGGTCACCCGAATGTCGGCGCTCGGGCCGTTCCCCACGATGAAGAATCCGCAGGTGTATCCACCCTCTTTCATCCTCGGAATGTCGCAGTGATAGGCCTCGTCTCGGGGCTTCAGATCCATCGGCCGCTCACCCCGGGCCACCCGTTCCACCGGAGTGTCGTTGTGACCATCGATCTTCAACACGCTCATGTGAAGCTCTTGTGCCGCTTCCAGGCTGATCTCTGGCATCGTTCGACTCCTTGTGGTCAGGGGGGATCGACAGGGACCTTCTGCCGCTTCGGAATCAACGGATTGTACGTGAACCCCTTGGTCCGCTTCCTGAACTCCGCTCGGATCTTTCGGACCAGATCGGGATCCTGGCACAGATCCAGGGCGGTACCGGCAAAGACCTTCCCGGCCTGGAGAGCGGCCCGCTGGGCAAACGGCAGCGCCGCCTGTGCGGCCAGATCCCGATGATGTCCCGGTGCGCCCTTCGCATAGCACGCGAGCTGGAAACGCCCCATGGGCGCGAGCCAGGACACGTTGTCTTCGTCTGACGACCCCCTCCCCTGCGAGCCCGTGCCCTTGGCGATCGACGTGTCGAAGTCTCCCTTCAGACCGATCTTTCGCGCGCGCTTCCGATCGTCCTGCGTGGGCCTGGGCGGGCCGAAGAGCTCCAGGTTCTTCCGCGTGGCCTGGCACATCGCGTCATTGGGAAGCCGTGGATAGACCGCCGTCACCCGGTACCACTTCATCGTCGTCTCGGTGGCCTGTGCCGCGCCTTCGGCACACTTGATCAGCCGCTTGCGGACCTCGTCCACCTGGGCGCGGTCCTTACCCCGTACGTAGTACCAGGCCTTGGCGTAGGCCGGCACCACGTTCGGCGCGTCGCCGCCGTCGCGGACCACCATGTGGATACGCACGTTCTCGGGCACGTGCTCCCTCAAGTAGTTGGCCGCCACGTCCATCAGCATCACCCCGTCCAGTGCGCTCCTGCCGGTGTGGGCACTGGCACCATGCGCCGTTCGGCCGAAGAACTCGAAAACAAGCGAGTCCAGAGAGGACCCGCCTGCATTGCTCACCCCCGATCCAGCGCCGGGGTGCCAGGCCAGCGCGACGTC
>JASLMQ010000502.1 GCA_030746455.1 Candidatus Latescibacterota bacterium | reverse complement strand
GCCACCCTGACGTTGAGTCGCTGGGGATCGTGCCCGTGGGGCTGACCCGCCATCGCAGAAACCTCCCGGACCTGGATCCCGTGACCCCCAAGATCGCGGCGGACTGCATTGCGCTGGTTTCCGAGTGGCAGGACCGGTTCGGGGGTCGTTTCGGTGCGAACTTCGTATACCTAGGCGACGAGTTCTACCTTCTCGCGGGGCGCGATATTCCCGAGGCGGAATACTACGACGGCTTCCCCCTCGTGGAAAACGGGGTGGGGATGGTGCGCCGCTTCGTGGACGCGTTCGAACAAGGATTCTCCCGGCTCGAAGCGCTCGCGCTCGACCCGATTCGGGCCATCCTCGTCACCGGCGTGCTGGGCGGAGGGTTCCTGAGGCCCATGGTGCGACGGCTGAACGCGCTTCCTTGGCTCGAGGCGCGTGTGCTCGAGGTCGAAAACCGTTTCCTCGGCCGGGGAATCACCGTTTCGGGCCTCCTGACCGGTCAAGACATCCTTGACTCGATGCGATCGGACCCACAGCAGGCCGATGTGGTGGTGCTGCCGCCCAACTGCGTCAGCCACACCGGGATCCTGCTGGATGACGTAGCCCCGGCCGATCTCGCGGATGATCTGGGGTGCGAGGTGGTCATCGGCAGCTATGACCTGGCCGAAACCCTCGCTGGCCTGGCCAAGGGGCGACGCGAAGGCCCTCGGGAGACGGGTGGCTCCATTGCCAATCATCCGTACATATCCGCCCATCAATTGGAGTAGTTCGGCTTGCCAAAGCGAAAACCCGTAGTCGCCATCGTCGGACGCCCCAACGTGGGCAAGTCGACCCTGTTCAACCGTTTCCTGGGGGAGCGTCGGGCCGTCGTGCACGACCAGCCCGGAGTCACGCGGGACCGGAACTACGGAGAGGTGTCGTGGAACCGACGCGAGTTCACACTGATCGACACAGGGGGTTACATCCCTCGAACCGACGGCGTCATTGAGGACGAGGTGGTCCGGCAGGTCGAAACGGCGGTCAGCGACGCCGACGTGATCGTGATGGTCGGGGACGCCAAGACGGGTCCGACCGACTACGATACGGACATGGCCCGGCTGATTCAGAAGTGCGGCAAACCCTATCTCCTGGTGGTGAACAAGGTCGACTCCGAGCGCGACGACTCGGACGCAGCCCAGTTCTACAACCTTGGGATGGGGGATCCCGTTGCCGTGTCGGCCTTGAGCGGGAGGCTATCGGGGGATCTGCTCGACGAGGTGATCGCCAAGCTGCCCGAGGGCGAGGAGCTGGATGAGGAAGACGAGGGGGTTCCCCGGCTGGCCGTCGTGGGACGCCCGAACGTTGGAAAATCCACATTCGTGAACCGTCTGGCGGGCGAGGATCGGGTGGTGGTCAGCCCCATTCCGGGCACCACGCGCGATGCGATCGACCTGCCCATGCGCCGGAACGGCCGCGATTACCTCCTGATCGACACGGCGGGGCTGCGACGTCGGTCACGCGTCACGGAGCGCATGGAGTATTATAGCGTGCTGCGGACCACGGCAAGCCTGGATCGGTCCGACGTGGCGATCGTCCTGACCGACGCCGAAGAGGGCTGCACGGCACAGGACGCCAAGATCGTTGCTGAGGCCACGGATTTGGGCAAGGGGGCCGTTCTCGTCATCAACAAATGGGACCTCATCGAGAAGGACGACAGGACCGCCGGGCACGTGGCACAGGAGCTGATCGGGAGGTTCCCCTCGCTACGGGACTACCCGATCGTGTTCACCTCGGCACTCACGGGGCAGCGGACCTGGCGCGCGATCGACGCCGCGCTGGAGGTCTTCGACCGCCGGGCCAGCCGGATCCCCACAGGGCAGCTGAACCGGTTCCTGGCGTCGGTGAACCTGGAGACCCCGCCCCCCTCCAGGCGCGGCCGGCACACCAAGATGTTTTACTGCGTGCAGCCTCGAAGCGAACCGCCCACGGTGGTCTTCTTCACCTCGAGGCCGCAGGACGTCCCGGAGCACTACAAGCGATTCTTAGAGAGGAAACTACGGGAAACCTTTGACTTCGAGGGAACCCCCATCCGGGTCACGTTCCGGCCCAAGTAGTCTCCGCGTTTGGGAGGCAAAGACCGAGGTCGACAATGGAAAAGGTCTACTACTCGATCCGCGAAGTCTCAGAGCTTACCGGTGTTGAGCCCCACGTGCTGCGGTTCTGGGAGAAGGAGTTCCCGATGCTCCGCCCCAGACGGGGCAGATCGGGGAACCGGTCATATAAGGAACGGGACATCAAGATCGTCCTGGCGATCCGCGATCTCCGGCTCAACGAGAAGTACACCATAAAGGGGGCCGTCGAGCGGCTCAAGGAAGACCGATCGCTGTGGGAGGATCGGTCGCTCGAAGCCGAGCAGGAGGCCCGACCGGAACCGGTCCCGTCCGAGGACCTTGTGAAGGAGCTGAGGACGATGCTCACCGACCTGAGGGACCTCGTGAAGGGGGGCAACTGAAGGGCGCTTTGCGGGGAGGCGCGGGGGCGTGCCGGCTGGGAAAATCCACTTGCGCTATTCCACGGAATACTATATATTTACGATTCTGAGGCGAGAGTGGGCGGTGCCCACTCTTTTGCCTATTCGGGGCAGGTGGCGGCTGGCGGTCCGAGGGCCGATCGGGCACGGATTCGCCACTGCCCGGAGTTTCAGCCGCCGGTCTCAGGCATTCGCCCACACATACCGCACCGCCAATGGACGATCTTGCACTGCGCACATCAGTCGAAGAGCTTCTCGATCCCTTCCTTGCTGAGAAGGGTGTGGAGCTGGTCGAGTTGATGCTGTCCGGCGGTGCTCGTCGGAGGATGTTGCGACTGTACGTGGACCGGCCCGATGGGATCACGATCGGCGAATGCGCCGCTCTCAGCCGCAGCATCGGGGACCTGCTCGACACGCACGACCCCATCGATGGGAGCTACGTCCTGGAGGTATCCTCTCCCGGACTGGACAGACCCCTCAAATCTTCCCGGGACTACCATCGCGCGGTCGGACAGGTCGTCCGGCTGATCGTGAACGGGAGAGGGGAGCTCACGGGAGCCCTGCTCTCGTGCGATGACGAAGGCGTGGTGCTCGAGGGGGAAGACGGCCAGCAGACAATCCCGTTCGACGACATCGCAAAGGCCAATCTGCATTTCGAAATCTGAGGAGAGCCGGCGGTGAACTACGAAGTACTCGAAGCCCTGGGGCAGATCGCCCAGGAGAAGAACGTGAGCAGGGATCTCGTGATCGAGACCCTGGAAATCGGCCTCATCTCTGCGGCAAAGCGGAGGTTCGGCACGGCCGACAACGTCGAAGTCGAGATCGACGCGAACTCCGGGGAGATCCGGGTCCAAGCGACCAAGGAGGTCGTCGAGGACGGAGACGTGGAGGAGCCCGGCCTGCAGATCCCACTCTCGGCCGCGAAAGAGATCGACCCGAAGGCCAAGGTGGGCAAGGAGGTCAAAGAGGAGCTGGCCTTTGCCGACTTCGGCCGCAACGCAATCCAGTCGGCCAAGCAGATCCTGATCCAGCGGGTGCGCGAGGCCGAGCGCGAGCGGATCTACGAGGATTTTCAGGGCCGAATCGGCGAGGTGATGAGCGGCACCGTCCAGCAGATCAGCCACGGCGACATCCTCATCAACATGGGCAGGACCGAGGCCATCATCCCCTTGAAGGAGCAGATCCGGAAGGAGCGCTACCGTCAAGGCGACCCGATCCGGGCGTCTCTGGTCAACGTGCTTCGGACCTCCAAGGGGCCCCAGGTGGTTCTCTCCAGGACCCATCCCGACTTCCTGGTCAAGCTTTTCCAGTTCGAGGTCCCCGAAATCTACGAAGGGATCATCGAGGTCAAAGCCGTTGCCCGCGAGCCCGGGGAACGGGCCAAGATCGCCGTAGACTCCAACGACGAGCGGATCGACCCGGTGGGCGCCTGCGTGGGAATGAAGGGATCGCGCGTGCAGGCCGTGGTCCGGGAGCTGAGCAACGAGCGCATCGACATCGTTCCCTGGAGCGAAGACGAGGCGATCTTCCTTTCCCGCGCGCTGAGCCCCGCCACGGTCCGTCGGGTGGTGGTTGACCGCCGGGAAAACCGGATGACGGCCATCGTGGATGACGACCAGCTCTCACTGGCTATCGGGAAATCGGGACAGAATGCGCGGCTGGCGTCCCAGCTGTCTGGCTGGAAGGTCGACATCATCACCGATACGCG
>JASLMQ010000501.1 GCA_030746455.1 Candidatus Latescibacterota bacterium | reverse complement strand
TCGGGTCCGTCGGGTCCCTCCCGGATCCGGTCCCTGTCCCTCTCGGGCTGCAGTGCGCCCTGACGGTCGATCAGACCTGAAAAGAGAAGCTCCGAGAGCAGCTCGATGTAGCCCGAGCCGCACAGCCCCACGGGGGCGCCGTCCTCTATCGTCGCGATCTCTGTGCTCAGGGATTCGGGATCGATCGTGACGCCTTGAACGGCGCCTCGCACCGACCTGACGCCGCATCGGACGCCACTGCCCTCGAAGGCGGGGCCGGCCGAAGCGGATGAGCAGACCAGCCACTCCCGGTTGCCCAGTGCGATCTCGCCATTCGTCCCAAGATCGATCAGCAGGGAGGGCTTCTCGGCCTCGTCGATTCCCGCGGCGAGGACCCCGGCAGTGATGTCGCCGCCCACAAAGCTGGCGACACCGGGGAGGCACGCCATCCAACCCCTGGGGTTGATGCGGATTCCGGCGTCGACGGCCCTGGAGACGGGGATCGTGCTGGCCATCGGGACGTAGGGGGCCCGGCGAAGGAAGTAGGGATCGATGCGGAGCAGGAGATGGGTCATCGTGGTGTTGCCGCCACACGCGCAGAACACCACGTCGGTGAGGCTGATGCCGCACCCGGTGACCAACGAAGAGATCAATCCGTTGATCGTGTCCACGACGGCCTTGTGCAGGGCCTCGAGGCCGTCGGGCTTCTCCGCGTAGATGATCCGGGTGATGACATCCTGTCCGTACCGGATCTGTCGGTTGTGGGTGGCCTTCGTATCAAGAATCTCACCGGTTGTGAGGTCGACCAGGCTCACCACAACCGTTGTCGTGCCCACGTCCACGACCACACCAAAGCATCGCTTCGTCGTGTCTCCAGGCTCGATCTGCAGGATCTCGGTGCGGCTGTTGGCCTCGCCCAGGGTGACCGTGACTTCCCAGTTGCCCTCCCTGAGGACGCGTCCGAGCCTGCGAACGGTTCCAAGGCTCGCGCCGACCTCGCCGGTGTCATGCTGCCGGCGGACCTCCCGGTAGAGTCGCTGCAGGTCGCTGATGTTGTCTTCGATGGTGGGCGGGGAGAGGCGGACAAAGGCCTTTCTGACCAGGGGAGCGGGTGCGGTGCGGGCGCGCCGCTCCAGCTCGAGACCCCTGCTCACCTCCTGGACGGTGCCGAAGGCGCGGGCGCCCCTTTCGGCCTCTGTGCCGTCGGTGAGGATCTGCTCCCACTCGATTCTGGATTCGGGGGGCACCTCGATGACGACGTCGTCCAGCACGGTGGTGCAACAGGCGAGCCGATAGCCCGCCTCACGCTCCTCCTCGGTGAGCCGTTCCATCAGCTCGGAGGCCACGCGCCCCTCGCGGACGATCACCTTGCATTCGCGGCAAACGCCCTCGCCGCCGCAGCTGTTGTATAGCTGCACATCAGCGGCGATGGCTGCGGTCAACAGATCCGTGCCTTCGGGAACGGCTGCCTGTTGGCCCCCCGGCTGGAAGGTGATCGTGCAGGTTTTCATAATCGGCAGGAGCGGAGGGGGTCGGACAGCAGACTCAGACCTGCAGCCACGAGTGCGAATAGAGCGACTGGGCCAACAGCACCCGCGTGGTCTTTACGTAGTTGGTCAGCTCCTCGCTGAGGGACGGCATATCCACATCCTCGCCGTCCATCACCCGGTGTACGACTTGAACGATGTCGTCGCGACGGCCCTTGCCGATGTCCATCAGCTCCTTCTCAAATGCGTTCACGATGGCCGAGTCCAGCCCGTACTTCAGCAGCATGGCCAGGTAGGTCTGATCCAGGATCGGCCGCAGCTCCGTTGGGGCGCCGTTGGACACGTTCGAGAGCCCACAGGTGGCCTTGCTTCCGGGCACCAGATCCTGCAGCATCATCATGAAGGCGGTGCATGTCTGAAGCTGGTCCTGCTGCGACGATACGGGGAGCACGATGGGGTCGAAGAAGACCCGGTCTTCAGAGATGCCCCGCTCCATCATCGCGGCCTGCATCTCTGCGGCCAGCATCGCGCGCTCGTCATCGTCGCGCGGGATGCCGTCGACGCCGATGAGCAAACCCACGAAGGAGGCGTCGTAGCGGGTGACCAGCGGCAGGAGCGCCTCCATCCGTTCCGGCCTGCAGGAGATGGAGTTGATCACCGCGGTGCCCTTGTGGGCCTTGAGTCCGGCCTCCATCGCCTCCACGTTGGTGGTGTCCAGGAACAGCGGTACATCCGAGACCTCCTGAATGGTCTCGACCAGCCACTGCATCATCTCTGGGCCGCCCTTCCGGGCGGGCCCGATGTTCAGATCGTGGTAGTCGACGCCCGCCTCTTGCTGGGCGATGGCCATCTTCTGGATCGGCTTTGGATCCCGGTTGCGCATAGCGGGCCTGAGCGTCTTGGACATCACGTTGATGCTCTCACCGATCATGATCATCAGACCGTCTCCTTTCGTTCCCTTGAGTTCGGCTCACCCGGCTTGATCCGGACGGCCCATGACGCTCGGACCCCCGGAACACCCCCCGGAGCGCGGGGCGTCCGGGCATCCGACAGCGCGTTTGCTGCAAAAACGACTCAGGCGTTCCACTCCTTGAGCAACGCGGGGATGTGCGAGGCCTCCCTGGGGCCGATGATGATGTCCCAGTCGGGCAGCTCGTCCTCCAACTCGCCTGAGATCTGCGCTGCGAATCCGGGGATGATGAGCTTTCTGTGCTTCACCTTGTCCTCGATGCCGGACTTCTTGACGAACGGGGCGATCTCGTCGGCCACGAACTTGCCTGCCGCCCAGGCCGTCATCACCGAGAGCCCCTCCGTGTCCTTCACGAGGAGGTAGCTGGGGGTGCGGCTGGTCTCGATCTCGCCCGAGACGATGAAGTAGCTCAACGAGAAGTTGGACGTGATCAGAACCGGGGAGTCCTCGGATGGCCCGTTGATCTCGTAGACGCCCTCCTGGGTGGCCATCGGGCGCTGCGGATCGGTGTAGATGTTGAGCCGCTCGAGCAGCAGCGGAAAGAGGCCGGCCCCGTCGAAATCCGACAGGACGATGACTGCCGCGTACTTGGCGATCATCGCCGCGGCGATCACCACTTCCTGCATCGGATCGTCGGTCATCTCGGAGGGAATCGAGATCGTAGGAAAGCCCAGATCCTTGCAGTCGCCCGAAAGGGCGGCCCGCCGGGCCACGATCTGATCGTTCAGGGCCTGTCCCAGGTTTCCGGGACAGGAGTCGATCAGCAGGTCCTTGACGTCCATTCCGACCAGCTTCTCGGTGACGGCCATCAGCTCCTCGAGCCCCTCGCCACGGACGCCGACGGGGCATCCGCTTTCCTTAGCCAGGGCGCCGACCTGCTCCACGTTCTCCTTGTCCGCTCCGTAGAGTAGGGGGTTCTGCCCAGCGCAGGCCTTCGCACCGGCGGACAGCACGTCGGGGCTGGACGACATCAGGATCATCCCCGCGCCACTCTCGGCGACCTTTCCGACCACAGCGGCGAATCTGTCCGCATTTCCCTCCGTGTCCTTCACGGCAACCAGATCGGGCTTCAGGATGACGCCGACCCGGTCATACTGTAGCTCATTCAGCTTCTTGACCCGTGTTTCGATCTCGGCGTCGTCCATGGCATCGGTGACCAGGATCGCCAGTGCCGTGGGGTTCACGAAGGTCTTCTCGTGTCGGAAAAGGACGGTTTCACCACCCACCTTCGTGGCAGCGCCATCGGACCCGATTGTCACGGTGCGGATGGGGGGCTCGGAGGATTCGGAGAGGGCGGCCTTCGCCTCATCGGATACGTGGGGACACTTCGCGAGCTCCGTGTTCCCCTGCGAGAGGCTCATAGCGAAGGCCAGGCAGGTCGGGAAGTCGCAGTCCTTGCAGTTGGTCTTCGGCAGGAGCTTGAAGATTTCGATACCAGAAAGCGCCATTTCAGTCTCCAAACAGGATAGGTGACGCTGGCGGGCCTCGGACCCCGGAAGGGCGGTGCCCGCCAGCCATCACCGATGGTTCTCTTAGAGGATCGGGTCCATCGTCAACGCGGGATGTCCCTTCTCCTCGAGGAACGGCAGAATCTCTTCTTCGGTGACGCCGATCGTCTCATCGGCGATCATCTCGTGGAAGTTCGGGATGCCGATCTCTTCGGACCGGGCGACCAACCTGTCGCGGATCTCTTCCTTTAGCATCTTGGGCAGCCACACGAGCCGCTTGAAGCCACCGTCGCCGGCGAGGAACTTGCGCTGACAGATGTTGTACTTGCTGTGTCCGACGAACCCGGGCGTGCTGATCCCTCCGCCGATGGTTCCGGCCAGGGTCGTGAACGGCATACCGCAGATGGTGTCTCCGCCATATTCACGGTTCACCGTCATCACGCCGTTGCACATCGGCGCGATCGCCGCGATGCACTCGCAGCAGCCGCAGGTGGTCATCGGGTCGTGGACGATGCTGTAGAAGTTGTAGTGATCGATCTTGCCCCTGGAGGCCTGCCGGACGAATTGGTTCACGCCTTCGAACTGACCCAGCTTCTCGTCGATAGCCTGGCCTTTTTCCACCGGTTGGTTGGGGCCCGTGGGATTCACCTCGAAGGAGGCCTTGCAGTCCATCCAGTTGTAGGCCCCGCAGAGCCCCGTCCGCTCCGGGCTGATCACGCAGACATGGCTCGGTGCGAAGGACTGACAGAGGGTACAGGAGTAGTACATGTCGGTGGTTTCATCGGTCATGCCTTCAACCCTGGCATCCCGGACCGTGTAGACCTTCCGAGCCTGCTCCAGGATCTCGCTCGCCTTGTCCTTCTCGGTGTAGACCTTGACCTGCACCTTGTCGAAGATACGTCCGAAGTCCTGATGGTAGCGAGCGTGGACGATCTTGCCGAGATCCGAGAGCCGGAACCCCTTCTCCACGGCCGATTTGCCGATCCGGTACCACGCGATGTCGCGCTGCCCGATGTGCATCACGCCCTGGGCGAAGTTGACCAAATGGTGGATCTGGCGCTCTAGGATGGGCTCGAAGTCGTCCTGCATTTCCCGTCCCGCTACCTCGGCCACGATGGCCATGTCGAACTTGGCGCCCTCGCCGATCTCGTCGAGATCGGGGCCGATGACCTCCACCTTGCCGTCCTCGACCTCGTCCATGGACTTGGTGGTGGTCCACTCGCACACGACGTTGCGGCCGCCCCGCGCCTCGGCGAAGACGTCGTCGCGACGGACGCGCTCGCCCTCGAAGGCCGCGCCGTAGGACACCGGGATGGGTACCTCGGACACCTGGACCTTCAGGCCGCGGACCTCGACGGCGCGGGAGACCATCTCGTCGTGCGGCACGTTGGACACCACGTGCTCGTAGGTGCAGATCCCTGTAGGAAGCACCTCGGGGATGTTCGTGTCGGCGATGACCGGGAAGCCCCAGTTGATGGCGCCGGCCGCGGTGGCGTACCACTCCTCGGTGACGTGGCCCATCGCCAGCACGAAGGCGAAGCACCGGTCCTTGTTGTAGATCAGGATCTTGCGGTAGTCTCCGGGCTCGATGCCACCGAAGGACATGGCGGCGCGGGTCGCGAAACCCATCGCGAAGACGGCCGCGGTGATCTCCTCACCGAAGGAGACCAGGCGGGTGGGCCATCCGACCTGCACGCCGGCCTCCTGAAGCTGCTCCGCGAATCTCACGCCGTTGTGCTCGGCGCACATGAACACGTACAGGTTCTTCTCCTGAAGCTCCTGAGCGATCTTGACGGCCACTTCAGGCGAGGGGGCCGCCCCCGCGATGGCGGCGAAGCCTGGCGCGGTTCCGTCGACGAACTCGATACCGCGCTTCCGCAGGATGATGTCGTCTGCCGCTCCCAGCCAGATGTTCCCGTCGGTGGGCTCCTCCTGCTGGGTGTAGGCATCGGGTTCCTTGAGATACCGGATGGACTCGATGATCTCCTCGGCGAAGAGGGTGGCCATGCCTGCGTCGAGGGCGGGGCCCAGGTAGGGGAGGTTCACATCTTCGCTGACCGGCGGCGGCAACAGCGTCTTACATTGTGCCAGCACCCCCTCCATGTCCCCAAGCTTCTCCACCTTCGTCCCAAGCATGCCGTAGATGATGGGCAGGAAGTAAGCCGTGTTCGGGAACCCCACATCCTGGGTGAGGCCCCACGTGTCGACGGCCTCCTTCCACTCCTGCTCCGCCCTGCCGACCAGCGTGTGAGCGCCGCGAATTGCTGCTGAACAGATGATCTTTGACACTACGCATACCTCCTCAAGAGCCTTGAATCGCGGCCTCAGACCGCATCCAGTTCGCGCCTCATGTCCATATCGTAGAGTACCCGCTCCTGGGACTTGTCGAGGCCCAGGGCCTTACGCTTCTTGTCGATATGGGCGATCATCAGATCGGCCATCTTGTCGGGATCCGGCTCGAAGGCCCACATCCCGCCGTAGACGTCGCCGATGCCGTCGAAGAGCCACTGGGTGACATCCTCGCTGCCCAGGGTGGGCCAGGTCACGCCAAAGACCGTGTAGACGCCGGATGTGACGAAGTAGTGGCCGATGGCGATGGCCTTCTCGCTCATCCACTCGGGTGCCGCGCCGGCGGCCGGAAGATCGGAGATGTCGTCGCCCAGGCCGCCCTCCTTCACCATGGCCGTGGCCGCCATCAGGATCCTCGAGTTGTCCACGCACGATCCCATATGCAGCACGGGCGGGATGCCGACGGTCTCGCAGACCTCGGCCAGGCCCGAACCCGCCTGAGTGGCACCGGCCTCGGGAGCCATCAGACCGAGCTTGGCGCAGGCCATGGCCGCGCATCCGGTCTGAACGACGAGCACGTCGTTCTCGATGAGCCTCTTCACAAGTCGGGTGTGGACGTCTTCGTGCTTCACCCGGGGGTTGGTGCATCCGACGACGCCGGCTACGCCGCGGATCCGGCCGTTGATGATGTTGTCGTTCAGGGGTCTGTAGGATGCGCGGAAGAGCCCCCCAAGCATATAGTTGATGGTCTCGTGAGAGAATCCCGCGACGAGATCGACCGTGTGGGCCGGGATGTTCACCTTGCTCGCCATCCGGTTCGGGTAGTTCTCGATCGCACGGCGGACGATCTCCTTCGCCGCCGCCAGGGGGTTCGCCTCGTCGGCCTCGATGTGGATCGCCCCCGGAACCTTGGCCTTCTCGGACGTGGTGATGATCTCCGTGTGGTAGCACTCGGCCACCTTGGGGAGGGATTGCATTATGCACTGCACATCCACGACCATCGCCTCCACTGCGCCCGAGACGACAGCCACTTCCTGCTGAAGCATGTTGCCTGCGAGCGGTACGCCGTGTCGCATCAGGATCTCGTTGGCCGAGCAGCAGATGCCGCCGAGCTGGATCCCGTTGGAGCCCTTGGACTTGGCCAGCTCGAGAAGCTCCTTGTCCCGCGTGGCCACCACCAGCATCTCCGGCAGGAGGGGCTCGTGTCCGTGCACGATGATGTTGACGGCGTCCTCCCTCAGGATGCCGAGGTTCACATTGCCGGTCACAGGTACGGGGGTACCGAGCATGATGTCCTGGAGCTCTGTCGCCAGCATGGACCCGCCCCACCCATCTGCGAGGGCCGTGCGCGAGGCCTGCTGAAAGAGGTGCTTGTAGTCCAGATCCACGCCCATCGCCGTGCGGTGCAGACACTCGACCACCTCGCGGTCGATGCTCCTGGGCATCACCTGCTGCTCCTCCCAGATCTGCTGGCGCTTCAGCGGCGCTCGCCTCAGGAACCGGAGCGTCCCCTCCCGTTTTCCGAACTCGCCGACGGCGGTCTCGCCAACCTCGATGGCGATCTCCTGAGTGGTCTTGCCTTCGAGCTCGACGCCGAAGTCCAGGGCCACCTGGAGCAGTTTCTGTTCGTCAACGATCTGAAAGTCCGAGCCTTCCCCTTCTGCCGCCCTCAGGAAGGTCTCGGCCACCGACCTGCCGTGGTCCGAGTGGGCCGACGTCCCGGCGGCAATCATCCGGACGAAATTCCGGGCCGCGATCGTCTCTATGGTTGCTCCGCACACGCCCCTTCTGGCGTCCTTCTCCTCTGCGGTCTCGGCCTTCCTCTTTGGGGACGGAAGCCGGCACGGTCCCATCGAGCAGAGCTTGCAGCAGCTTCCCTCGCCGCCGATGGGACAGGGGCGGGTGGTGGCCGCCCGCTCAAAGGCCGTGAGAACGCCATCCGCCTCGGCCTTTTCGAGCAGCTCATGGGTTGCGCCATCTACGCTTTTATCCTCTGGATTCGCCACGGTTCTCCTCCTTACCTGGAAAAGTTCAGGACCTCAACGACTCTATAGCCGTCCGGATCTGCGCCACGGACTCGGGATGCCTCATAACAAGGACATCTGCACCTGCTAAAAGCAGCGACATTGCCGTCACCGCTTCCATCATAATCCCTCGTTTCTTCTCATCGCCAAGCTTGGGATCTTCAGAGGCGGGGATCTTCACCTCTCGGACCTTCCAGACCTCTTTGCCCAGGTTGCAGATCATCGGGAACTGGAGGCGTTCGTCCTGCTGGGTGAGAGCGGCCATCCGATTTCGCTCCATCACGGAGTAGGAGTACTCCAGCCCGTAGCCCAGGCCTCCCGTGGTGGGGTCCACGATGATCTGCTCGTCGGGAACGCCCAGATCTCCCAAGAGGATGTTGAGCTGCTTGCACAGGTTGATGTCGATGGGGGTCGAGGAGGCAACGGTATGTTTGTAGGCGATGGCGGCGGCGCCGATCTGCCTGTAGTTCCCCTCCACGATGGGCCCGATGATCAGGCTCTTGTCCTCACATGCCTCGGCGACCTGCCGCAGGACCTCCGCATCCTTGTCATCGTTGCTGCACCCCCACACGATGAGGGGGACGTCTACGGCATCCGCAACCTTCTTCACGACTTCCACGGCCTCCTCGGGCGAACGGTTCAGGCCGTTGGGATCGGTGCTTGCCAGCTGAAGGCAAACCATCTCGGCGCCGTGGTCGTCTATGCATCGCTTCGCCCAGGCGACGGGATCGTCGGTTACGCCCTCAAAGGGCTCAAGGGCGGCGTCCGGCCACTCCTCAGGCGGCGCGTCGTAGACCTCCATAGCGATTTTCGGCGGATTGGGCATCTCACCCTCAAAAAGGTGGAAGGGGTAGCTCTCCTCTCCGCCGACGGTGACGGCCTTGGGACCATCGCCAAGTGTGACTTGCTTGATCGAACCCGAGTAGGCGACCTTGGGTATTTCTAACGCCATATCAAGCTCCTCTGTTGGTTCAGCCTGTTGTATCGACTCTGACCGCAGGTGAGGGCGTGTCAGGCAGGCGTGCGCCGTCTCTCGCTGCCGTACCACTCCTCGCTGTACCAATACCGCTCGCCCGTCTCGAGATACTTGAGCATTTGCTCACGGCTCGCCAGCTTCTTTCGCCAGTTGTAGGCGCCATCGGGCTTGCCGGGCTCGTAGGTTTCGCCGAGTACGTCCTTCTGCTCCGCCATGCTTTCACCTCCTTGAGGGATTGTTCGCGGTGGGGGGCAATCCCGAGGGGACAAATCCGCACCGCTCACGGACAACCACGAACGCGCAGGCGCGTTCCCCGCTGCTCCGGCCTTCGACCGGACCATCAGGCCACCCGCTCCGCGGGTGGTAGTTGGCTTAGGACTCTCCCGCATCGTGCCTTTCGAGCACGATCCTATGTTTCATCAAATTGATCTCTTTGATCCGCCCTTCCAGAGAGACAGGCTCCCCGAAAAGGGTCCGCATGGTGATCTGGTCACCATCGATCCGCATGCTGGCTACATCCTCGAGAACAAGCGTCTCCTCATCGCGTTCGACGGCGTAGACATTACTCTGGCACATGATGGCCTCCCGCCTTGTGGGTCGACCCGCCCAGGAGGGCAAGGGCCTCGCGGAGCCGGCTCGTCGACTCCTCGAGGCGTTCAGTCGCCGCGGCGATCTCCCTGGCGACCCCCTCGAGTCCGGCTTCCTCGGCACGTTGAGCCCACTTGCCGAATTCCTCGCCGTGAGAGGCGTTGTGCTCGATCCAGTGGTCTACCAGAATCCCGAGTCGTTCCTGGACATCCATCGGTGCTCCCTTGCCCGTCTGGCAAGCGACGGGGCAGGTTCAGGTCTCGGCTGAGCCGCCGAAGGTCTCGCTGAGGCGAGCCCGGATCCTTCCGATTTCCTGCCCGACCGGGCCGTCGAGGACCTCGGCCATGCCTTCCTGACTCATTCCGCTTTCGACGACCTCGGCGCTGTACGGCAGGGAGGCGACGACTTCCAGGTCCTCCAGCTGGCCGGTGATGAACTCGAGATCGGCATCGCCACGGACCTTGTTGGCCACAACCCACAACTCGCCGATGCCCAGATCTCCCGACAGCCGACGGACCCTTCCAGCGGTTTCCAGGCTTCTTCTGCCCGGCTCCACGACGGCGAGGAGGACGTCCACACCGCGTGCCGTCCCGCGGGTCAGATGCTCGATCCCGGCCACCATATCCATGATGACGACGTCGTCCACGCCGAAGATGACATGGGACATCAACGACCTCAGGAAGGCGTTCTCCGGGCACAGGCATCCGCTTCCGCCCTCGCGCGTGCCTCCGCCCATCGAGAGCAGACGGATGCCCGCATGTTCGGGACAGAAGTCGTCGGGAATGTCGTCGACCTTCGGGTTGAGCGTAAAAATGGACCCCGTCCTGCCCGGCTCCGCACCCGTCCGTTCGGCGATGAGCTCCTCCATCTCGCCGATGGGGGTGATGTCATCCGGGCTGGGGAAGCCGAGGGTCGCCGCCAAATTGCTGTCCGGGTCGCCGTCCACGGCGATCACGTTTGCGCCACCCCTCGCGAAGGATGCCGCGAGCCCGGCGCTGAGCGTCGTCTTGCCGACGCCACCTTTGCCGCTCACCGCGATCTTCAAAGACGACCTCCTTCAGGTTCCCCAGGGCAGGGAGCCCCGTCGGGTGGACTCAGCGTTGGCAGAGCCGGCTGGCAATGGTGCCTGCCAACACCACCATGTCCTCGATCGAAAGGTGTTGCACCACCGTCGAGTCGAAGAGAAGGTTGCCGGACGGCGCGAACTCATCGTCGCCCCGCCACAGGGTCACCATCACCGGGACGTTCGGGAGGGCCTGGAGGCACACGGCCACATCGCCGTGGTCGGCCTCCTGGCCGCCGACTGCGGCGGCAGCCCCGACCAGTTCCTCTTCGCGCCCGGAGTAGGCCCGGACCAGACGGTCCACGCTACGGGCGCGGAAGTTGGCCAGGTAGAGTTCGGCTCCCGGCACCTCCACGAACCCGATCCACTCATCGGTGGGCGCGGCGCCGGTGGCCCGCACCAGGTAGTGTAGAAGCAGGATCCGCTCCGTGATGGGGGCATCGCCACCGTCGGCCAATCTGGCTACCGTGAACTCGGGACAAGGTACCCGGTAGCGATCACCCAGGAAAGCGATTTCCACCATGCCCGAATCCGGATCCCACTGTGCGCCGCTCTTCTTGCAGCGGTCCTCGAGATCGGACTCAGCGAGCTTGGCCACGGTGAGATCGACCGCCAGCTCCCATGCCTGCTGCCAGCTGTCGCCCTCGGGCGGCTTGAGCGACCCCTTCTCCAGCATCCCCTGCTCCCGTTCTGTGCGAGTCCGGTTCGAGTTCTGCGGGCGCAGCGCCTACTTCCCGGCGCTCATCTTGGCGGAGTCGATCGTGTTGTGCATCAGCATTGTGATGGTCATCGGTCCCACGCCGCCGGGCACCGGTGAGATGGCAGACGCCTTCTCCTTCACGGCGTCGAAGTCCACGTCGCCCACCAGCTTGAAGCCTCGCTTGGCGGAGGGATCGTCGACGCGGTTCACGCCGACGTCGATCACGGCGACCCCGTCTTTGACCATGTCGGCTGTTACGGTGTTCGGGCGTCCCGCGGCGGCGATGATGATGTCGGCCTGGCGCGTGTGGGCGGCGATGTCATCGGTGCCCGTATGGCAGATCGTGACCGTGGCGTTGGCCCCCTCCTGCTTCTGGAGTAGGATGTTGGCCACGGGCTTGCCCACGATGTTGCTCCGGCCCACCACAACGACGTGCTTGCCGGCGATCTCGACGCCGCTACGGATCAGGAGGTGCTGGACCCCATGCGGGGTGCATGGCAGGAATCCGGGCTCCCCGATCACCATCTTACCGACGTTGACCGGATGGAATCCGTCCACATCCTTGTCGGGGGATATGGCCTTGATCACCTCGTTCTCGTTGATGTGCTTGGGGAGCGGCATCTGTACGAGGATGCCGTGCACCGTGTCGTCGTTGTTCAGCTTCTCCACCAGGGCGAGAAGGTCTTCCTCGGAGGTGTCGGCATCCAGGCTGTGCTGGTCGGATTTGATCCCAAGCTTCTTGCAGGTCCGGGTCTTGTTCCTCACGTAGACCTTCGAGGCCGGGTCTTCGCCGACCAGGACCACCGACAGGCCCGGCGTGATTCCATCGGTCTCCAGTTTCGCCACTTCGTCGACCATCTCGGCCTGCATTTCCTCGGCCACCTTGTTGCCATCGATAATCTTCGCGCTCACGCCTCATCCTCCCTTTGGTTCGATGGGGGCCTTCGACGATCGGGATTGCCTCCTGTTCCGGGTCAGACTGCTATTGTACGGCCTGCTCCCGGCTTCGGACGTAGATGCAGCCCTCGGCCAGGCTTCGCATCGGACAGCCCTCAACGTGGTACGCACTGCACTTCATGCAGATCTCTCCGAAATCCTCCTCCTTTTCCAGTATGAGATAGGATGCCCTCTCGAGGCCGCGCGACAATATCTCCAGCTCGTCCTGTGTGAGCTCCTCGAGCATGTGTGCCAGCTTCTCCTCCTTGAGGGCCTCGTATTTCTGCACGACGTTTCTGCCTCGGAGCGTCAGGTTCAGCGACACGGCGCGTCGGTCGCCCTCCTGAACCTGGCGTTTCACCAGGCCCAGACGGACCAGCTTGTCGACGTTCTTGCTGGCTGCCGCCTGGCTGACCCCGAGGAAGCTCGCGATCTCCCGGATCTGGTGGTCCCCGTTGTGTTCGATCAGCCGAAGTAGGTTGAACTGGGGGAAGTTGATCTCCTGATCGGTGGCCTGCCGGAGGTACTTGTTCTCAAGGATCTCACTCACCGCGGAAGCGAAGATGTGAGCGTTGTGGACGAAGTTGAGCAGTGCTTGGGGTTCGGTCATGGGATGCCTCCGCAGATGGGGGAGGGCGTCTCTCCATCCGTCCTACCTGTCGGACAGCGCGTCGCGTCCAACGAGGAACAAGAATGGGTGCCCCGCTGGGGACGGGCCTGAGCTCAAGCGGTTGGGTCGGCGAGGCCGATCCGATGAGACAGGTTCCTAAACATGGCCTCTAACACCGGCCTCTGTCAAGTCCTTTCTGACCCAGATCAATAATCGTACTAATATTTAACCTGATTTAATAAATGGCCAAAATACCTGCTATAAATAGGCCTAATTCGCCAAGGGTAGAAGCGTGATAAAATTCTGGAATTACAGGTGTTTGTTTCAAGAAAGGTCTGAGAGGGTCCACGTGGGCGCACTACAGGGATTCATAACCTAGTTGATAGTTCACTTGGTTAAATATGCCCATTAGAGGAGTCGGGTGCAGATTGGTCTGGCATTCGGGGACACGAAGCATTACATTGGGGGTAGCCACCACGGCCCACGGGTGCTCGAGAGATGGGCCGGACCCCAGTGCGTTCGGGATTCCGAGCGCCCGGTAGGTCGGTGAGCCCCTGATATAACGCTTGCCCTTGAATCAGTTTCTCTTAATATTGCGCCCGTCTGCTCCCCGTGGTCTTGCCGATCGTGGTGTCGGGGGCAGCGAATCGTCCGATGTGCTTCGGTGTGGCTTGAAGGGAGGTGAGAAGACCCTCACTAGATCCTAGGCGCGGTTCGCAGCTTGTCGGTTCCGCACAATTCCCTGTCACTTCATTCCAGACGAGTTCGTTTATGAAAGCTGGCATCCTGAAAGAGACGTTCCCTGGAGAGCGACGCGTCGCTCTCGTTCCCAGCCTGGTGAGCACGATCACCAAGGCGGGGGTGGAGGTCCTTGTCGAATCCGGCGCGGGCGCTGAAGCCGGGTTCCTCGATAGTGAGTACAGCGACGACGGGGCGCAGGTACTGCCGTCCCGATCGGAGGTGCTTGCCGGCGCGGACATCTTGCTGCAGGTCCGCACGCTCGGGGCCAACCCCGATGCAGGACAGCAGGACCTCCAGGGCATGCGGTCCGGTCAGGTGGTGATCGGATTCGCGGAGCCCCTCACCGCGAAGGACGAGATCCAGGCCCTGGCCGGCGCGGGTCTCACCCTCTTCGCGATGGAGCTGATGCCTCGCATCACCCGCGCACAGAGCATGGACGCGCTGTCCTCGATGGCAACGGTTGCGGGGTACAAGGCCGTGCTGCTCGCGGCCGATTCGCTTGCCAAGATGTTCCCGCTGATGATGGCCGCGGCGGGCACCGTGAATCCGGCCCGTGTGCTGATCCTCGGAGCGGGCGTTGCCGGCCTGCAGGCCATCGCCACCGCCCGACGTCTGGGCGCAGTTGTGGAGGCCTATGACGTGCGCCCCGTCGTCAAGGAGCAGGTGGAGAGCCTGGGGGCGAAGTACGTAGACCTCGGACTGGAAACGGAGGGGGCCGAGGACAAGGGCGGATATGCAAAGGAGCAGAGCGAGGAGTTCATCCGCAAGCAGCAAGAGGCGCTGGGACGCGTTGCGGCCGAAAACGATGTCGTGATTACCACCGCGGCGGTACCCGGTAGGAAGGCACCGATCCTACTCACCGCTAATATGGTCGCCATGATGTCGCCGGGCTCGATTGTGG
>JASLMQ010000500.1 GCA_030746455.1 Candidatus Latescibacterota bacterium | reverse complement strand
GATGCGGGGACCCTCCGTCCCACCGAGCACGGCGAGGTGTGGGTGACCGACGACGGGGGAGAGATCGATCTGGACCTGGGGAACTACGAGCGCTTCCTGGGGATCGACCTGCCCCGGATGAACAACCTGACCACGGGCCAGATCTACCACACCGTGATCGAACGCGAACGAAGCGGCGACTACCTCGGGCAGACCGTTCAGCCCATACCCCATATCACGGACGAGATCAAGGCGAGGATCAGGGGTGCGGCCGAGGGGGCGGATCTCGCCCTCATCGAGATCGGCGGGACGATCGGCGACTACGAGAATATGCCGTTTCTGTTCGCGATGAAGGGCCTGGAGCGAGAGGTGGGCGAGGAGAACATGGTGTATGTCCTCGTGAGCTATCTTCCCGTCCCCGGTCACATCACCGAAATGAAGACGAAGCCCACCCAGCACGCCATCAAGCTCCTGAACGAGCATGGCATCTTCCCGGATTTCACCATCTGCCGGGCCGTGGGCCCTCTGGACGATGTCAGGAGAAGGAAGATCGAGGTTTCGGCGAACATCCCGGCCGGTCGGATCATCTCGGCGCCCGACGCGGACACGCTCTACCAGGTGCCATTGGATTACGAGATGGAGAACCTGGGGCTGAAGATACTGAACCAGCTCCATCTGGAGGCCAGAGAGGAGCCGGATTGGGCGGTCTGGAAGGAGCTCGTGGACCGGATCCGTCAGCCCTCCAACCTCGTGCGGGTGGCCATGGTGGGGAAGTACGTCGAGATCGGTGCCTATGAGCTGACCGACTCCTACATCTCGGTCAACCAGTCTCTCGAGCACGCCGGGGCTTCGCTGGATACCAATGTGGAGATCTCCTGGATCGACTCGCGGCGCCTCGAAGAGCTCAGCGTGGAGGAGGTCCTTGGCGAGTTCGATGGCATCATCGTGCCCGGTGCCTTCGGCGAAGGCGGCTCGGAGGGTGTGATCCAGGCCGTCCGGTACGCACGGGAGAACCAGGTCCCCTACCTGGGCCTGTGCTACGGGTTGCAGATGGCGGTGGTGGAGTATGCCCGGAACGTCGCCGGGTTGCTGGAGGCGAATTCCGCGGAGAACGACCTCGACACTCCCCACCCGGTGATCGATATCCTCTACACCCAGCGGGAGATCATCGAGGAAAGCCGATACGGGGGCACCATGCGTCTGGGTGGCTATGCCGCAGTACTGAAGCGCGACTCCCTCACGCTGGAGCTCTATGAGAGAACGGGCCGCCTGGAAGAAGACGCCTGGCGGATCGAGCGCCTCAAGCAGAGGCCGGACGAGGCATTCCGGGCCGGCGTGATCCTGGAAAGCGAGCGTGCCATCATCGAGCGCCACAGGCATCGCTACGAGGTCGCGCCGAAATACGTCGATCTGCTCGAGGAGTGCGGCCTGCTCTTCTCGGGGTTCCATCGCAGGGAGGATGGGACGAAGCTTATGGAATTCATCGAGCTTCCCGACCATCCCTACTTCATAGCCACCCAATCTCATCCGGAATTCAAGTCCAGGTTGGAACAACCCGCACCCCTGTTCTCGGGATTCGTGGAGGCCGCCGCTGCCCGCTCGGCAGAGGGTCGGGAACAGGCCAGCCCGGCCGAGGCCGGAGTGGATGCGTGAGATCGTGTTGCCCTCCTGTGCTCATTCTGCTGATTCTGGCGCCGGTACTGAGCTTGGGGCTGGCCAGATGTGCGCCTCCCGATGAGACTCCGTCGTTGTCCGAGACCTCGGCTCCCCCGGTTCCCGACCAGGAGGCCTGGGGATGGTCCACTCTGGTGACTCGGGCGGGTCGGAGACAGGCCGAAGTGTCGTCGGAGCATTTCCAGCGCTTCGATCGTGATAAGAAGGCCCTGCTGGACGGTGGGGTCACGGTCCATTTCTACAACGCTCGTGGAACCAAGCGCGTGTCCACACTCACCGCCCGGCGTGCCGAGATCGACGATCGCTCCAAGCACATGATCGCCTCCGGGGACGTCGTTCTCGTCGCGGAAGATAGCACCCGACTGGAGACAGACGCCCTGTGCTGGCACAGAGAGACCGAGAAGATCACGGGCGAAGGTCGGGTGACGATCTGCCGGCCCGACGGCAGGGAGAGCGGCGTCGGATTCGAGGCCACCTCCGACCTCAAGCGCTGGTCCATGCTCGAGGTCACCACGCGCCTGGGACGGCCGGATTCCACGAAGCAGTAGGCACCCCTCCTCCTGCATGCCTCCGAAGCACCCTCACGTTCATCATTTTGTCGGTTGGCCTGCACCTTGTCGCCGCTCCGTTGTGTCCGCCCGCGTGGGCGGCCGAGGAGATCCGCGCCGAGCGGAGCGTGACGATGCGCGACTCGCTGGGGCTCGAGCGGATCTGGGTGGGTGGGGTCGAAGTGGCCTTTGGGCAAATCCACATCCTGGCGGACTCCGCGCGAGCGAGGGAGGGAGAGAAACGGGTCCGCTTCGTTGGCGGCATCTCGTTGCGCGATTCGAGTCGGAGTATCCGCGCCGACACGCTTGGGTTCGATCGAGACAACGGGATCGCGTCCTTCCGGGGACGGGTCCGGATGGAGGAGGCCGATAGGACGCTCGCGGCGCAACGGGTCCGGTACCACAGCCGGACCGGCCTGATCGAGGCCAAAGGTCGTGTGGACCTGCGATATCTTGATCAG
>JASLMQ010000499.1 GCA_030746455.1 Candidatus Latescibacterota bacterium | reverse complement strand
GACGCTCCGCGACGGGGAGGGACGGACGCTCGCCTCGGCAACTGGCCGGATCGATGCCGGCCTCGCTCCGGGCTTCAGCCGCCACGTGGCCCTCACCCTCTCCTTCGCGGCCATCACGAGTCTGGAGGGCTATGGAGACGTAGTGACGTTCAACCTGTAGATCGACACAACAGCAATGCGTCGATCATTCGACGACGCGACATTCCACCCCGGCGACCATCGCTGCCGCCGGGGTGTTTCTGATGTCGTCGGGCGCGCAGTACAGGTAGTGGTAGAAGATCTCGCAGGGCCTGCCATCGTAGGGGAACAGGGCCCTGAAGGCCCCGTCCGCATCGCACTCGTAGCGGACGTAGCCGGTTCTCGTCCAGGCGTCCGTTGTGGCCACATCGACCGTGAGGACCCCATCGGTCACCACTCCCCACGTCGTGGGCACCGCATCGGCTCGGGTCCGAGCGCCGAACGCCGTAGCCAGTGGCGCCGCGGGCAAGTCGAAGGCCGCCTCCACGACCGTGGCGCGGATCCTGGAGCGGTCGCCTTCGGAGATGGTATGGCGCGCGCCGAACCAGGACCGGCCCGACACGAAGTCCAGTCGGGTGGCAAAGGCGTACCCGTCGGGATAGGTTCCGGTGACTCGAAGCCTCCCCGCCCAGGGACCACGGGTCTCGACCTGAATCTCCACATCTCCCACCGGCAGTAGCTCCCGATCGTCATCCAGTACCAGGATGGGCCCTCTGGCGCCGCTCCGGAGGTAAGTCGCGTCACCGAACCGGACCTGGTTGACAAGGTTGTATCTCTGCTTGCGAACGCTGTAGACAACCGGGCCCTGCTGCACGTCGATGCCAGACGACGTCTCCGAGACGGTGAGGGGGTTTCGGACCTGCGCGGAGCGCCGCACTTCGGGCCCGTGCTCGAGCGAATAGGCCTTCTCCTGCAGCGGGTCCAGTGTGGGAGCGAACGTCAGCTCGGCCCGACGGATGCTGCCGTCTTCCCAGGCTTCGACGCCGTCGAGCTGAATGGGCAGCTCTTCGCCTTCGGAATCCAGCAGACGCGCGGCTCCTTCGGACGGAAGCTCTCCCGGCTGGAAGGTGAGGGCCACCGTGCTCGGATAGACCTTCCTGACGAAGCCGTCCCGGTCTGCGGCGGTGATCGTGCGGGGCATCGATTTCCTCCTCGAGGTAAGCCTTCCAGGTCTCGGCCAAGGGCACTGAAGATACACAGCGTGCCGCCCGGATGTCAACGGCTTCACGTCGCCCCCCGACCCAGTGTCGTGTGCCCTGATTTCGCTTGATCGGCATCACATAAAATGGTATATTGAACGCTCGCTGCAATTTGCGGCATAACTTGTTGTGATTCCGAAGTTTGAGTGCAAAACAGGCCGCGCGAAGGGCCGCTCGAGAGTGGTCTCGGCGTTCCGCGATGGCCGCCACCTGCCCGGGGGATGCTATGGAGCTATATTTCATCCGCCACGGGGAGTCCTTCAACAACGCCCTGGAGGACCCGACGCGCCGGATGTGTGACCCACCGCTCACGATGAGAGGACGCGAGCAGGCCAAGCTTGTGGCGGCTCATCTGAACGGCGGGCAGCCCGAGGGTGAGGACGACAGCCCCGCCCTGGCCCAGCAGAACCGGCGTGGATACGGGATCGGGCGGATCATCTGCAGTGCGATGCTCCGCACGATGGAGACGACGGCCCCCATTGCCGAGGCCCTCCAGATCCGGCCCGAAGTGTGGCTCGATCTCCACGAGCAGTACGGGATCTGGCAGGACACTGGAGACGGAAGGGGGCCGGTCGGTTACCCCGGACTCAAGCGCAAGGAGGCGGAGTCCCGCTTCCCCGACTACGATCTGCCCGACGCGTTCGCCGAGACAGGCTGGTGGAACCGGCCGGTGGAGACCGAGGAGGAGTGGCTCGCACGGGCCGAACGGGTCGCAGCCGAGCTACGGAACCGGTTCGGTGGCACGGAGGAAAAGATCGCGCTGGTCAGCCACGGGGGGTTCGGCAACTACCTGATTCACGCACTGCTCTGCGACGGTTCCGAGGACGGCGTGTACTACAGCCACCAGAACACCGCCGTCAGTCGCATCGATTTCCCGGAATCCGGACCGGTGCGTGTCCGGTACTTCAACCGGGTCGAGCACCTACCTTCAGATCTGGTATCCTGAGCGGGGTCTCCCCCGCAGCGATACCGGTTACGTGAACCTGGGATTCTGAACCCAATGACCTTCTGGCGCCTGCTTCTCTGTCCAGCCGTCGTCCTGGGATGGTGGATCGGCTTGACAGCAGAGGCCCAGCCGCCCTCTGCACGGGTCGAAGCGGCGCAGGAGCACAACAACCGCGGTGCGAGGCTGGCGAGTGAGGGCCGCTACGAAGAGGCGGCCGAGGCGTTCGAGGCGGCCGTGCGGGCCGCGCCGGATTTCGTGATCGCCCAGTACAATCTGGGCCTTGCACGGGTCCGATTGGGTGATACCGCGCGTGCAGTTGCGGCCTTCGAGGTGGCCGTGCGAATTCGACCCGATTACGGGGACGCGTGGTACCAGCTCGGACAAGCGCTGTACACCGGCCGACGGTTCCTCGAGGCCGCCGGCGCATTCCAGATGTCCCTTGGACTGAAGCCGGACGATCCCGACGTCCGCTTCCGTCTGGGACTGTCCTACTGGCGACTCGAGCGCTGGTCGGAGACCGTGGAGCAGTGGGAGGCCGTGCTCACGAGGTCTCCCGACCATGCCACCGTCCCCAGGCTCTGGACAGACCTTCCCCGGGCGTACTACAATCTGGGAACCGCACACCAGTCCGATGGCCTGCTGGAGGCGGCGGCGAAGGCCTACCGTGAGTCGATACGGCTGGCGCCGGAGGCCGCGGAAGCCCATCACAATCTGGCCATCGTCTACCAGGAGCAGGGGCGCCTGGGAGAGGCGAGTGCGGCGTTCCGGAGGTCCCTTGAGCTGCGCCCGCAAAGCCCTGAAGCGATTTGCGGGCTCGGGAACGTCCGCATCCTGCAGGATAGCCTGGATGCGGCATCGGAGCTCTTCCTTTCGGCGTTGAGGCTCCAGCGGGACCACTTGGAGGCCTACTACGGCCAGGCGAAGGTGCATATCCGGCGGGGAGAAATCGATCGGGCTCGGCGGGTTGCCGCCCATATCGTCAAGCTGGCGCCCGATGACCCAAGGAGCCACGCGCACCTGGCGTTTATGTACGAGCATGGCTCGTCTGGCGAGCGCTACGGCCCGGGGCACCGTGGCAGCGAGGCGCTCGAGGCATACCGGCGGGCGATCCGCCTGAATCCGCACGATGCGGGGTATCACTATAACGTGGGGGTGATCCACGGGCGGCACAAGGAATGGAGCAAGGCGGCCGCCGCGTTCCTCAGGGCCATCGAGATCGATTCGACGCACGTCGAGGCGCGGAAGTGGCTCCCTGTCGCGCAGGCCAGGCAAAGGGGCGAGTCGCTCAAGAGCAAGAAGGCGCAGGACAAGGAATGACAAGTGCGATGCAGGAGATGCAGAGGGTCCTCAACTGACAGGAGGTGTTCCGTGGCAGATCCAGATGTCATCCTCTCGGGGTTCGCAGACGAGGGGCCGGTGAGCAAGCGCGCCGAAGAGCAGCTTACGATGATGAGCGCGCTGGGGCTCTCCTACTACACGATACGCTTCATCGACATGGGCAGCGGCGTCAAGAACGTGATGGAGCTGTCCGACGACGAGATCGCCGAGCTCAAAGGCATGCACGAGGCGTTCGGGATGTCCATATCCAGCCTCGGATCGCCCCTCGGCAAGGTCAAGCTGCTCGACCAGGAAGACGGTACACAGAATCGCTATGTACCGATCGACGAGTACCTGGAGAACGATGTTCAGCGGGCCATCGAGCTTTCACAGGCTCTCAATACCAAGCTGATCCGCGGGTTCAGCTACTACCACCCCAATGGGGAGGATCCGTGGAAGTATCTCGACCAGGCTGCCGATAATCTCACCCGGATCGTCGAGGCCTGCGCTGAGGCCGGCATCGTGTACGGCCTGGAGGTGGAGTCGGCGCTGGTGGGTAGCGACGGCGACACGCTGATCGCTTTGCACGAGAAGATCAACAGCCCCCACTCGTGCATCATTCCGGACGTGGGCAACATGGAGGCGATGGGTCACAGCCCCGATAGCGCCTACGAGCACTATGGGAAGATGAAGCCGGGCGTGGGCTGGATTCATATCAAGGGGTTCAACAACCCACCCAATGACGCTATGCTATCGGCGGCGGAGAAGCGGGGGCTGACCCGGTTCATCCCGGTTGACCGGGGGGATTCCGGACACGAGCAGGTGCTGCGCGACTTCCTCTTGCTCGTGCCGGAGATCAAGAAGCGGCTCTCGCCCCTGGGCGTCCCCGGTGTGTTCATCGATCTGGAACCGCACGTGAAGGGAGGCGGGCAGTTCGGTGGCGTCAGCGGCGTCGACGGGTTCGGCGTGGCCTTCCGGGCCCTGTGCAATCTGCTCGATTACATCGGATACACCTATCACCTGAGGGGGTATGAGGACCTGACGCGTACCGACTAGCCCTCGCCCGACCCGAAGAGCGCAGCTACGAAGGGCACGTTCCATGCCAAGACGGTAGGATGGACGGGAAAAGGCTGATGGCCGAGCCGAGCGCACGAGAGCCGACCGACAGGGTCACCTTCGCCCGAGATCTGGGTGTGTTCGATGCATCCATGATCGGGATCGGGGCGATGATCGGCACGGGCGTGGCTGAGACGGGTGATGAGCTGATTCCCATGAGGAGGGAACCATGTTGAAAGCGGGCGTCGCGTGTGTGGACATCACCCCCCCCCTGGGCACGCTGATACCGGGGCTGTTCCACGAGCGCAGGGCGGAGGTCATCCACGATCCGCTTCACGCACGGAGTTTCGCCTTCGAACAGGGGGACGAAGCGGCCGCCGTCGTGGTGTGCGATCTGATCGGTGTGAAGCGAGAGTACCTCGACCGGGCGAAGGAGCAGATCACCGATGCAATCGGGCTCGAGCCGCACCGCGTTCTGATCTCGTGCACCCACACACACACCGGAGCACAGACGGGCGACGATGCGTACACGGAGATGGTCATCGGCAGGATCGCCGACGCGGTACGACTGGCCTGGGAGGACCTGCGACCGGCCGAGGTGGGCTGGGGGCGGACAGAGGAGGATCGCGTGATTTTCAACCGGCGCTACCGCATGGCGGATGGATCGGTGCGCACCAATCCCGGCGTCGGCAACCCCGACGCCGTCGAGCCCGCCGGCCCCGTGGACCCCGAGGTGGGGGTCCTCTGCTTCCGGGAGCCCGGGGGGAAGCCGATCGGCCTGTTGAGCAACTACAGCCTGCACTACGTGGGCGGGGGCGACCACGAGCGGGCCGTGTCGGCCGACTACTTCGGGTCCTTCTCCACGACCATGGAGGGTCTTCTGAGCGACCCGTGCGTTGCGGCCCTCTCCAACGGGGCGTGCGGCGACATCAACAACCACGACGTACTGGCCGGGGCGAGGCCGGCGAACGACAGATACCAGCACACCGAGCGCGTGGCTGCGCTGGTGGCCGCCAACGCGTTCTGGGTCTGGAACGAGCTGGACTACTCCGACGACCTGATGATCGGGGCGGCTATGGATGAGGTGGAGCTCGACCGGCAGGCGTTGCCATCGGAGGAGGAGCTCGGCCGGGCGCGTGAGATTCAGGAGACCGGCAAGGGCACGATGGGCGAGCGGGCCTTTGCACGACGCGTGCTCGAGCGATTGGCCCAGATGCCCGAGAAGGTTCCCACCTGGGTGCAGGCGATGCGGATCGGTGATCTGGCCATCGCCACCGCCCCTGGAGAGCTTCTCGTGGAGCTGGGACTGGAGATCAAGCGCCGTTCACCCTTCGGGCAGACGATGGTCCTCGAGCTGGCGAATGATTCCATCGGCTACCTGCCTAACCGCAAGGCCTTCGAGGACGGGGGCTACGAGCCGCAGGCGTGCCTGTTCGAGCCGGGGGTGGGCGAGCTGCTCGCCGAGACGGCCGTCGGTCTGCTCGAAGGGCTTCACGCAGCTTGACGGCCGAGATCCATCATACAAGGAGGAGGATATGGCAGACCAGATCAGAATCGGCGTGATCGGGGCAGGCGGCATATTCCGAAGTCGTCACTTCCCCGGGCTTGCGAAGATAGACGAGGCGAAGGTGGTGGCGATCTGCAATCGGAGCGAGGCCAGCGGTAGACAGATTGCCGAGGAATTCGGCCTCGACGCGGACGTCATGGTCGATCCGCAGGCCCTGATCGAGCGGGACGATATCGAGGCTGTGATGATCGGCACCTGGCCCTACCGCCACTGCCCGTTCGCCCTGGCTTCGCTCGAGGCGGGAAAGCACACCTTCGTTCAGGCCCGAATGGCGATGAACCTGGGCGAGGCCAAGGCGATGTACGCCAAGGCACAGGAGACGGGGCTCACGGGCCAGATCTGTCCTTCTCCCATGGCCATGAAGGGCGACTGGTTCATTCAGAGGCTGATCCACAGCGGCTATCTGGGTCAGATCTACAACGTGTACAGCCGCTCGCTCAACGGTGCCAACTGCGATCCGGACCATCCGCTGCACTGGCGGCAGATCGACCGGTACTCGGGGCTCAATGCGCTGAATATGGGAATTCTCGTGGAGGTGATCCATCGCTGGGTGGGCACGATGAAGACGATCACCGCCCAGGCGGAGACCTTTATCTCCGAACGGCCGCTTCCCGACGCGGACGGCAAGGGACCGGTTGAGCGGCCGGACACGGTCAACATCATGGGCCGGATGGTGAACGGCGCGACCGCGGCGTTCCTCTTCTCCAGCGTCGCCCATCACGGGATGGACAGCCAGGTCGAGCTCTACGGCAGCGAAGGAACCCTGGTCTACAAGTTGGGGGACGACACCATCCTGGGGTCGAAGGCAGGGGACGACGCCCTGTCGGAGATATCGATCCCCGAGGAAGAGGCACGCGAGTGGACCGTCGAGCAGGACTTCGTGGATGCGGTGAAGACCGGCAAGTCTGCGGAGACGACGTTCTACCAGGGCCTCAAGTACATGGAATTCACGGAGGCCGTCTTCCGGTCGGTGGAACGGGGAGAAGCGGTGACGCTTCCTCTGGCCTAGTGGGTGTGCGACCGGTTGAGGAGAGGGCGATGATCCGCGTGGTCGCATTCGACCTCGACGGTACGGTGTTGGACAACGCGGGTTGCGCCTCGGATGCCTCGATGGCCGCAATCGGGGCGCTCGTGAATGCCGGCATCGGCGTGGCTTCGATCAGTGGCCGGAGCGTGGGCAACAGCCTGGCCCCATTCGGCGGTGTGCCCGAGCTGGTCAGCGCGATGTACATCGGGAGCTACAACGGGGCCGTCGTGCTGGGGGCCGGCGGGGACGGTGCTCGTCGGCTTCTGCTCGAAGAGCGGCTGCCGGAAGACGCCTTCCTCCAGGTTCTGGAGTACATCGAGGCCGAGGGACACAACTTCGTGTACTGTCGCTGCAAGATGCAGAACGGCGGAGTCGACGAGGCGTAT